>CACZPT010000178.1 GCA_902783085.1 uncultured Methanobrevibacter sp. | reverse complement strand
ATGTACTATGGCATTTTAAAGTGAGATTGGAAAATACTAAAATATAGACACAATTACCATAAATTTTTAATGTCGAGAACTATAATTGGTCATAATGTTGTTTTGGCTACATTGAATCATAATGAAAACCCAATAAAGAGAGGCAATTTAAAGCCTGCTAAAATTAAAATTGGAAATGATGTTTGGATTGGCTCAAATGCAACTGTTTTACATGGAGTATCCATTGGGGGATGGAGCTATTGTTGCTGCAGGGGGCTGTTGTAACTAAAGATGTAGTTGAAAATACTGTTGTTGGGGGTGTTCCAGTACGTTTGATTAAGTCATTAAAAACCAAGTAGTATTTTTATGCCTATTAGAATAAGGATAATTCCTCCAAATATTTGGAATTTGTCTCCGAAATAATCTCCGATTTTTTTACCGATGAAAATACCTGCGATACTAAAGCCAAAAGCTACGATACCTATTATTATTGAAGGCATTATTATTTCACTTTTTAGGAGTGCATATGTTATTCCAACTGCAAATGCGTCTATGCTTGTAGCTATTGCAAGAAGTGTAACTTCCCCAAATGAGAATTTATCGGTTATTTCGCTGTCATCTGAGAATATGCTTTCCCTTATCATGTTCAATCCGATTAACAAAAGAAGTATAAATCCAACGATTGGTGCAATTGTTTCAATAAAGTTTGTAATTACATTTCCACAGTAATATCCAATTATTGGCATTATTGCCTGAAATGCTCCAAAAAATAGTCCATAGTATAGGATTTCTTGTTTTTTAAGGTGTTTTTGTGAAAATCCTTTTGTCAAACTTACGCTAAATGCATCCATTGCAAGTGCAATAGCTATTAAAATTGTTGAAGCAATTTGGAGTGTCATTATTTAAATTATGCATAATTTCCCATATAAAATTTTTCAAGTATACATTTTTAAAAAATGAATACATTTATATACTTGTAATACAAATCATACTAATGTATACATAAATCGATTTTGTAATACACATGTGAGGTGAAAAACATGAATCATCAAAAATTTAAAGATGGATGGAATGACCCTAATTCATTTGTATTTGGAAACGAGAACTTCAAAGGATACTATACTCCCGGAAAATTTGAAATTAAATGGCCTGAAGATATGAACCCCGAAGAAATGGAAAAAAAAGTAAAAGAAAAAATAAAAGAATCACAGAAAATGGGACGTGAATTCATACACCAACATCTTGAAGAAGCACATAATATTAAAAAAGAAAAACTTCAACCATTAAGCATAAGAGTAAAACCACATACTAAAAAGTTCTTAAAAAAAGAATCAAAACTTTCTGCCCGTGAAATATTGGAATTATATGAAAACTTCAACAATAAGAGTGAAATATATATAAATTCATTAATTGAAGAAGAAAAAGAACTTAAAAAAGAATTAAAGAGACTTCAAGAAAAAATCAAAAATGCAAAAGCATTTTCACAAACATTAGATGAAGAAAACCAAAAAGACTAATAATTTTAATGTCCAATGTAAACTTTATATTAATTTACATTTTTACATTAAATTATTATTATTTTTTTAAAATGAAAATAGCTATTAACAACTTTAACTAAATACTTACATAGGAGTTGTTAATATGTTTAATAAAATATTGCTGCCTACAGACGGATCTGAATTTGCTCAACATGAAATAGAAAGAGCAATAAAATTACTTGCAGATGATGGTGAGATTATAATTTTAGCCGTTGCAAGTAAACTGGAAGCTACCACTGTTTTTCAAAGACAAAAAAATATAGATGAAATTAACGAAGGCTTTCTAGAAGAGGCACATGAAAATGTTGAAAAAATGTTTGAAAAATTCGACAAACATGTAAACGCAAAAAAAATTGTTGTAACAGGTACTCCTGCAGAAACAATTGTTAACGTTGCAGAAGAGGAAAATGTTGATTTAATTATTATTTCAGCTTCTGGAAAATCAGGTCTTCACAGGTTTATTATTGGAAGTGTAGCAGATAAAGTACTTAAAATGTCAGAAATTGATGTTTTATTGATTCATAATTGAATCAAATAATTTATTTTTTTTTTATTATGATATTCTCGGGATTTTTAAATGTATCAAAACTAGAAAATGGGCTTTGGAAATATCAATTTGAAGATAAAGTTCATACAGATTATAGCTTAAAGAACTTGGAGTTTATTGTCCGTATGCATGGTCTAAAATGGGCAGTGCTTGATGATGAATTAGCTCAAAAATCTCTAGCTAGTGATGAAAATGTCTTAACAGGTTTTTTAAATGTATACATAGAATCCGACTATAATGGAGATAAATGGTGTTATAGGGGACATTCTTTAAAATCAAGGGATTTAAATACTTTAAAAAAGCAAGTTTTGGCTAATGGTTTAGAATGGAAAATAACTGATAAAAACCTAGCTTTAAAATCAATCAAAAAAAATAAGAAGAAATATAATTCTAAAAAAGTTGAAATTAGAAACAATGAGTTTAAAGCACACTTAGCTGAAGAAAAACAAAAACAAATATCACTTAAAAAAGAAATCCGAAAAGAAATTAAAGAAAATAAAACTGGCTATTTTAGAGTTTCTAAAGATGGTAACTATTGGAAATATTCATATAAAAATACTCAACTTAAAGCTAAAAGTATTGATGAGTTGGAAAAGCTTGTTTTAGAAAACGATTTAATCTGGAAAGTATTAAATACCAGAAAAGCATCTGCTTCAAGAGCGAGTGATTGATTTGCGTGATTGTTATTACAGAGACTTTGAAGTAGATGAAGTTTCATCAAAAATTAACAATTTAATGAGTAAATGGAGCATTCATTTAATCAAAATTAAAGGCCAAAACTGGAAGGTATATAATCACTCAGATGAGTTGGTCTATACATTTTCTTTTTTAATTGACTTTAAGGATATTGAAGCAAGAATTAAACTTGAAGATTTAAGGCTTGAAGTAATTCACCACATAGAATCTCTAAGAGATGATACCACATATATTGATGAATTGTTAAGTGAAGACTTGCTATATGATTAACTTTATAGATAATTACATATCAATCTATTAATTTCCAGTCAATTTCAGATAAATTATTTTTAACTAAAAATTCATTTGCTGATTTAAAATGATTACATTTAAAAAAGCCCCTTCTTGCAGAAAATGGACTTGGATGAGAGGTAATTAAAACTAAATGATGAGGATTGTCTAAAAATTCAAGTTTTTTTTCAGCCTGCTTTCCCCAAAGTAAAAATACAATAGGCTGATCTTGTTTGTTTAAGATTTTAATAACATTATCTGTAAAAGTCTGCCAGCCACATTTGCTGTGGGAGTTTGCTTCACCCTCACGAACAGTTAAAACAGTATTAAGTAAAAAAACACCTTGATTAGCCCATTTATCAAGACAACCGGATGTAGGTATTCCACAATCATACTCATCAGCTATTTCTTTAAAAATATTTTTTAAAGACCTTGGAATGGGTCTGCCTTCAGGTGTTGAAAAAGCAAGGCCGTGGGCTTGACCCTTTTCATGATACGGATCCTGGCCTAAGATAACTACTTTAACATTTTCAAGGGGGGTTTGGCTAAAAGCATTAAAAATATCTTCTTTTGGAGGATAAATTATATTATTTTCATATTCATTATTCACGAATTCTTTTAATTTTAAAAAATAGTCTTTTTTAAATTCCTCTTTTAAAATTAAATCCCAGTCATTTTCAATCATGAAAATTACTTTATTGTTTTAAGTTATTATATTTTTTTTGTAAGATGTTTTTAAAATAATTTCATATGAGTTTAATTTTATTTAAACTATACTTAATTTCAGTGGAAATTATGAATATTATTTATATATTTGGATAGAAATACAATGAATTTTTATTTTTGGAATGATTTAAATTAGATTAAACATTGTTCAGATTCATTTAGAAAAACTTAAAATTTCCATTAAATTATAGTTTAATATTTATTTTTTAAAAAATCAAACCTACACCATTTATATAGTAGTCATTGACATAAATATTAATTAAGTAACTTTAATAGTTACAATTAATTAAAAAAATATAGAAAGGTTAGATATTATGGAGAATAAACATCTTGCTATTATTGCAATAATTGTTGTAGTTATAGTTGCAGTTATTGCACTTGTATTGAGTGTCGGCCTTCTTTCTGTAGCTCCTCAAAATCAAACATATCAGTTTGATGGATGTACTTTGGAACTTCCAGAGAATGTCGAATTCGATAATTTAACTCGAGGTAATTCATCTCGTGTTCTTGAAGAATTTTATTACATAAGCGATCCAAATTCTGGTGAAAACTATTCCTTTGATGTATCTAAAGGGGAAAGTATGATTAGTACTGTTGATCAATATATCTCTAATCTTGCTCAAAAAGGTGCTACTAATGATGGAAATTATAACAATTGGACTATTGTAAACTTACATGGTTACCATCCTGGTGGATTACGTTATAATTACTTATTATTATACCACGATGGAACAGTATTATATGAATTCTGTGGTAATAACTTAACTGCTCTTGAGCATGTAGCTGATACATTTAGGATAACATCATAAAATCGAAGGAGTTAACTTAACTCCTTAATTATTTTTTTTAAAGGACTTGAGTGTTGGCAGAAATTATTAGATTTTGAATACTGTTCATTTTTATACTGTTTTTATCATTTTTTATTAAATTTTGTTCAAGTTT
>CACZPT010000177.1 GCA_902783085.1 uncultured Methanobrevibacter sp. | reverse complement strand
GCCATCGACAGGGCTCGAACCTGTGACCAATCGGTTAACAGCCGAACGCTCTACCTACTGAGCTACGATGGCATATAATAACCCACTTTCTTAACCAAATAAAACCCATGTTTAAAAATCAAAAGACTTTAAACAGTACTCTATAGTTTATTCCTACTAGTATATAAACATTATGATTATCACACAAACCCCCTATAAAAAATACATCAATGAAGAAAAATACTATTAATATATAGAACAAAAAATATATATAAATTTAATTTAGAAGTTGAAGAAAAATGGATTTAAAGGAAATAGAAAAAGCAAATAAAGTAACCCTAGATAAACACGGCGATTTAATTACATTAGAAAGAGCTGTATTTTTATCTTGGTGGTGCGATAAAGGAGATTGTGCTTTTTGTTACATGTCTACCCAGAAAGATAAAATAAAAGATTCAAAAAAAGCAAGACGTAATGTTAATAATATTTATGCTGAAGCAGAAATGTGTAAACGTCTTGATTGGAATATAGAATTCTTATCTGGAGGATATAAATCATTTACAACCTCTGAAATTAAAAATATAGCTACAAATATTAAAAATATAACTGGAGATGGGGTTTGGTTAAATACTGGTATTACTGATGAACTATCACAATACGGATCCGAAATTAAAGGAATAACCGGAGCTGTTGAAGTAGCTAATCCAAAAATCCATGAAAATATATGTCCAAGTAAAAGTCTTAGTGATATAAGCAACATGTTAGATACTGCTGGAGATTTAGGTTTTAAAAAGGCAATTACAATAATTTTAGGTCTTGGAGAAACACTAGAAGATGCAGGATATGCAATAGACTATATTCGAGAGCATGAAATCGATAGAGTAATCTTCTATTCTCTTAACCCCCATAAAGAAACTATATATGCTGAAAAATCACAGCCAGCATCACTTTATTATGCTCAAGTAGTAGCTAAAATACGTCTAGAATTTCCAGATATTGAAATAATCTGCGGAACATGGATTGATAATCTTGCAAACATTGGAATTTTAATTTTAAGTGGAGCCAATGGAATTACAAAATTCCCATTATTCAAAATGTTCGGAACAAAATACGGCAGACGTGTTGAAGAAGAAGTAAAATGGGCAGGCCGTCAATTAAAAGGAACATTTACAGATAAAAATAAGTTAGGTGATAAAAAAAGTGATGTTTCACCAGATTTAGATAAATTCATTAAAAGATATGTTAAAGAATCCCTTAAAAATAAGTACTAATATCACCACCATCAAATCACCGACAGATAATATAATTAACATAATAAGACAAAATAATAAAATAGTGTTTTTCATGTCCAAGTTTGAATCAAGCCAAAAAGAAATAGAAAAATTAGTTAAAGAATTTAAAGAAAACGAACATATTTACAAATCCAAAACATTCGATGAAGAAAACACAAAAATAAACTTTATCAACAAATTTTTCATAGCATTAGGATGGGATGTTTATAATGATTCAGGCATTGCACCACAATATAAAGATGTAGAATTTGAAGACACCATGCTTGTTGGTGGAAAACCTAAAGCTCCAGATTATTGTTTTAGAATAGGTGGAGTAAGAAAATTTTTTGTTGAAGCCAAAAAACCCAGTGCAGATATTGAACATGACAGAAAATACGCATTTCAACTAAAACGCTACACATGGAGTGGAGGATTATCAATCGGATTACTAACTGATTTTGAAGAATTAGCAATATATGAACCAAAAACTGCTCCCAAAAAAACTCACAACACCAGTGTTGACAGAACAAAATATTACAAATACACAGAATATGTTGAAAAATGGGATGAAATTTACAATACATTCAGTAAAGAAGCTGTTTTATGCGGTAAATTTGATAAATTTGTAGAAAATAATGATAGAAGTAAAAAAGGAACTTCATCAGTAGATACTGAGTTTTTAAAAACTATCGAAGAATGGAGATTAGAATTAGCAAGAAATATAGCACTAAGAAACAAAAAATTAACAGTAACTGAATTGAATTTTTCAGTACAATTAATAATTGATCGAATAATTTTTTTAAGAATAGCCGAAGACCGTGGAATTGAAAAATACGGACAACTAAAGAAATTAACTGAACTGACTAAAAATCAAAAAGATAACTATCCTATTTATAAAGCATTCATAGAACTATGTAAAAAGGCTGATACCAAATATAATAGTGGATTGTTTCATTTCACTGAAGAAGAAGACATTAGTTTAAGTGCGGATACATTAACTCCAAAATTACATGTTGATGATAGTAAATTAAAAAAAATTATTAATGGTTTATATTATCCTGATTGTCCATATGAGTTCTCCATGATTTCAACTGAAATTTTAGGAAATATTTATGAACAATTCTTGGGAAAAGTCATAAGATTAACCGACGGACATCAAGCAAAAGTTGAAGATAAACCCGAAGTTAAAAAAGCCGGAGGCATATACTATACACCACAGTATATTGTTGAATATATCGTGGAAAATACAATAGGAGAACTTTTAAAAGGAAAAACACCAAACAAAGTTTCAAAATTAAGATTCCTAGATCCATCTTGTGGTTCGGGAAGCTTTTTACTAGGTGCTTATCAAAAATTATTGTATTGGCATTTAGAATATTATTCTAATTTAGAACAAGCACCAAAAAATGTAATATATGCTGGTAAAGATGGAATACCTAGATTAACAATTCAGGAAAAGAAAAGAATACTATTAAATAACATTTATGGAGTAGATATTGACTCTCAAGCTGTTGAAGTAACCAAATTAAGTTTACTTTTAAAAGTACTTGAAGATGAAAATAAAGATGTTTTAGAGTCTCAACAAAAATTAATTCAAGAAAGAGCATTGCCCTACTTGGAGATAATATAAGATGTGGAAACAGCTTAATAGGAACAGATATTTTAGAATCAAATGATTTAACCCTTGATGAACTTCATAATATTAATCCATTTGATTGGGAAGATGAATTTCCAGAAATATTTGAACATGGAGGATTTGATGTGATTATTGGGAATCCACCTTGGGGAGCTTCATTTTCAAGCATTGAACTTGAATATTTGAAAGAAAAAAATAGTGACATTGTTGTAAGAATGATTAATTCATTTTTATATTTCACTTATGTATTTTCAAAGAAACTTAATAAAAATGGATTATTTGGAATGATTATACCTGATGTTATTTTATACCAATCAAGTTACTTATTACTTAGACAACATTTAATAAAAAATTTTTATATTTCAAAATTAATTAATATGGGTATGAATATTTTTAAAGGCGTTAATCAACCGTCTATGATTATAATATTTGAAAATAAAGAAAATTATAACTCAAAAGTTGTTGTAGGTAATTTTACTAATGTTTCAGGAAAAGATTCGGCAATGTTAGAAAAATCAAATTTTTGTGAATATAATCAAAAATTATTAGATAAAATTCCTTCAAACTTATTTATAACAGATAATATTGATAATTATTCAATTTTAGAAAAAATAGTGAATATATCTGATTTAACTATCGAAGATATATTAGATGAAGATAAAATGCCAAAAGGAGCTTCACCAGATTATAAACCTGCTTTCATGATAAATGAAGAAACAAAATTAAAAAATAATTTAGAAGATAGTCATGTTAAAAAAGCAGTGTTTGGTGGTTTTCAAATTAAGAGACATTATATCAATTATGAAGATACATATCTAATCTATACAACGAAAAAAGATAATTTTTCAAAAATTCCGAATATCTGCTCTCATATAAAGCAATTCAAAGATAATATTACTTGTAAAGAAGTTAAAACAAAAAAAACATCCATTATATTCTCTCCATAGACCTAGAAAAGAAAAGATATTTCTAAAAGATAAGAAAATTGTTGGTGTCATTACATCCGATAAATTAATAGTTGCAGTTGATGAAAATAAATTTTATGCAACTGATGCACTCCTGTAAAGTTAAGGATATTTTGTGAAATTTTATTTTAATTTTTAATCAATGTCGTCAGGTTAAGATTTTTTCATGATTTTTT
>CACZPT010000176.1 GCA_902783085.1 uncultured Methanobrevibacter sp. | reverse complement strand
TTTGATGAAGCCCGTGAAATTGCAGAAAAAATCACATTCCCAGTTCTTGTACGTCCATCTTATGTAATTGGTGGAAGAGCAATGGAAATTGTTTATGATAACAACGAACTTGAAGAATATATGAAAGAAGCTGTAAAAGTATCTCCTGAACACCCTATTTTGGTAGATAAGTTTTTAGAGGATGCTATTGAATTGGATGTGGATATTTTATGTGATGGTGAAGAAGTATTCATTGCAGGAATCATGGAACACATCGAAGAAGCGGGTGTTCACTCAGGAGACTCAGCATGTGTAATTCCACCTCAAACTATTCCAGAACATATCTTAAACACTATTCGTGAAAATTCAACAAAATTAGCATTAGAATTAGATGTTAAAGGTTTAATGAATATTCAATATGCTGTTAAACTTGATGAAGAAATGGTTTATATTATCGAAGCAAATCCTCGTGCAAGTAGGACTGTTCCATTTGTAAGTAAAGCTATTGGTGTTCCATTAGCTAAAGTTGCTACATGGATTATGAATGGTGCTAAGTTAAAAGACTTTGATTTAACTAAAGAAATTAAAATAGATCATGTTGCTGTTAAAGAATCTGTTTTCCCATTCCTAAAACTACCTGAATCAGATACAGTTCTAGGCCCAGAAATGAAATCTACCGGTGAGAGTATAGGAATTGATGAAAACTTTGGAATGGCATTTTATAAATCACAGCTTGCTGCAAATATGGATTTACCAAAAGAAGGTAAGATATTTATCAGTGTAAAAGAAACAGATAAGAAAAAAATCAGACCAATTGCAGAAAAAGCAGCTACATTAGGATTTGAACTAGTTGCAACATCAGGAACTGCAGATTCAGCAGGAAATGTTGAAATCGGAAAAATCAAAAAAGTTTCACAAGGTTCACCTAATATACGTGATGCTATTTTAGATAAAGAAATTGATTTAATTATTAACACATCTGAAGGAAAACAATCTGCAAAGGACGGTTATATTATTAGACGTTTAGCTATTGAACTTGGAATTCCATATGTTACAACACTTTCAGGTGCAAGAGCAGCTTTAAATGCGATAGAAGCAGTTCAAAATAATAAAATCAGTGTTAAATCATTAAATGATTATTGTGATGGGGAATAATTTTCTCCATTATTTTTAATTTGAATAAAGATATTCTTCAATGTTAATTCCACATGAATGACATTCTTTTTCATCAATTTTTAATTTACTCCTGCAGTTGGGACAGTAATTTAATTTAACTTTATATTTTTTATTTAAATCTAATTTTTTATTAATATGTACTCTTTGAGTAATTTTCTTTTTAATGGATGATGCATCCCAATTATTTTCCATTAATATCTTTTTATAATAGAAAGCTTCTGTCATTGAATCGTAATATCCAAATATTTCATCGGATTTCTTAATATAAAAACCTCTTTTTTTGTGATCAAAAAGAATTTCCCCTTCTCTTTCTTTTTTGTTAACTTTAATTCCTTTGATTCTTCCTTTTGACCTTTTTTCTGGAAATGGGGGTAATTCCATATTCTCATATTTGTTTTCCAAATCACATTCTACAAGTAAATCATAGTCAAAATTACAATAAAATAAGGCATCTCGTTCATATAATGCATCAGATAACTTTTTAAACTCACCATAATCTTTATTATTATGTTTAACCCTATAAACTTTCCCTGTTTTGACAATATTTCGATAAAAATATCGGATTTCCTGTGAGTTAATTTAAATCATCCCATGTAATTTTTGAAAAATTGATGTATTATGATTTATGTTAGTTGGCTTTAATAAGTTTATTTTAAGATTTTTTTTACATAAGGTAAAAAATTTTTTAGAAGTTCAAATAGGGATCTAAATATTTTTTAAGTATTTTGACAATTGGTCCAATGATTATGGCCGAAATTACAGTACCTTCACGAACACCTGCAAGATAACCTAAAAATATCAGAGATAAAATAGCTGCTATAATAACCATTGAACTATCAACAAAAGGTTTTACTTTTGGAAATTCAATGTTTGAAACATTTGAAATAGCTACAATAACACCATCGGCAGGAAGATATACAACTTCAGTTTTAATTTCTAATAAAACACCAAATGCCACCACAACACAACTAATCAATAGCAATAACATTTGATTAATGTATCCAACTGGATTTATGAAATTAACAAGCATTAATGAAAAATCAATAAAAGCCGAAAATATTGTTCCAATAACTAATTGTAAGTATTGCCTTTTTTCAAAATCTTTTCTTAAAAGTATAACTTGGATTAAAATGAAAATAAGGGTAAATACAAACATTACCTCCCCAACACTAAATTTAGTGATTAAACTTGAAACATATGGAAGACATATCAGGGGGGAAGTTCCTAGATTAGCTTTAATTGATAGAGAAGCACCTAATGATATGATAAATAAGGATATTAGGTATACAATATATTTTTTAATTTTTTTCATTTTCACTAAAATCACATGTTAAGTAATTTCTTGAAATCTTTAACTAAAAAGGTATCTTTATATTTGAAATTTTGATTGTAATATTCGTCACGGTCATTAAATTCAAAACCATAACTTTCAGGTAATAAAACTATTAAATCCTTAGCCTCTTGATATTCTTTAAGTTCATATAAACATGCTACTTTAACTAATCTGATTCTTTGATATAATTGTTCTTGCTCTTTATTCCCGGTTTTACCAGTCATTGCAGCAAATGTTTTAATGCCGGCAATTAAACCATTAGCTGTATGCGAACCAATTCCTTTACTATAAACCGTTTCTTCTAAATCTAAAAGTTTATTACAGTAGATTAAACATTCATCATAATGTCCAATAACCATTAATGAAAATAATCCATATATACAGTTTGTTTTGAAATTTCTCCAATGCTCATACAAACCAAAATACCATATTTTATGGAGCTTTGGAATAACATAATTATCAACCCATTCTTTAAAAAGTTCAGCTGACCTTTTATATTCATCTTCATTAGTAGATAAGAAGTATAAATCTGCAACAGGACACAGTTGTTTAGTAGTTTTCTTAACCACCTTTTTTTCTTTTTTAATGAATTTTTTATTGATTCCATCTGGACCAATTTTTGGTTTATACGACCCCATATTTTCTTTTTTGGTATTGGTGTTGGTATTTTTTTCTTCTTTTTGGGTATCAGTATTGTTTTGTGATTGTACTGATTTGTCATCTAGTTTGTTTCCACAGTTTACGCAGAAATTCATTTCATCTTTGTTTTCATATCTGCATTCATTACATACTTTTAATGCTTCGTTTTTAGTATTTGCATCTTCAGAGGATTTGCTTTCTGGTGGTGTGTCAGTTATTAATTTGTTTCCACAGTTTATGCAGAAATTCATTTCATCTTTGTTTTCATATCCGCACTGTTGGCATGTTTTCATTATATTGCCTTCCAAAAGAGAGTTTTGTTGGTAATATGTATGTTAGCTATTATTTTTATATTATTGTATTTTGCTTGAATATTGAATTATCTTAACTTTGTATAAGTTGAAGATTATTATTTCATGAACTGTCTGTCATTGTTGAATAAAGTTCAATTAATTATGCATTACTAATTATTATTCTTATTATTTAAAGTTTATTGTGGACTTTTGTACAATTTAAATGCCTTAAAGAAATTGTTGATTCTTACAATATTTTGGTAAAAATAATTAAATATTTTTATTAATATATATTTAATTAAAATATTTTGGAGGATTTATAATTAAAATAATCTTTTTTGATACAGAAACTACAGGCCTAAACTGTTGTGATTGTAAAATAATCGAACTTGCGATGGTTACTGTTGTAGATGGGGAAGTTGTTGAAGAATATGATAAATTCATTAAGATTAATGAGAATTTACCACAAAAAATTGTTGAAATTACAAGTATCACTGATGAAATACTTAATCGTGATGGTGTTAGTGAAGAAATCATGGCTTGTGATTTAAAAGAGAGATTAACTAAGGATACATTAATGGTTGCTCATAATACTCAATTTGATTTGTCATTCATATATGAATTACTTAAAAGACATTTTCCTACAGAGGCTTATGATATTGTATCAAATTTAAACTGGTTAGATACATTATCTGTTTTTAAAGACAGAAAAGCATATCCTCATAAGTTAATTGATGCGGTTAATTATTACAATATCGAAAAAGTTAATTTTCATAGAGCTATTGATGATACAAGGGCATTATTTGAAGTTACTCAAGCATTACAAAATGAACGTGATGATTTGAAAGAATACATTAATATATTTGGATATAATCCAAAATATGGTGTCAACGGCACCAGATTCTCTTTTATCGAATACAAATCCCAGCCATTTAATTATTCGATGACTTCAAGCAGTAATATTTTGCCTAAAAAATAAATAATCATGAAAATCATAGGGGATTAAATTGTCTATAAAAAAGATTTCAAACATTTTTCGAGCTATATTAAGTTTAATAGTCATTATTGATGTTATTTTATTGTCTTATTCAGTCATATTTGATCTTTCACCAACATTTTATCATAAGATCATGATTTTTGATATTATAACTTGTATGGTATTGGTCTTTGACTTTTTCTGTGGTTTTCACAAATCAAATGATAAAAAAGAGTATGTGAAAGAAAATTGGATTGAATTAATTGTAGCTATTCCATTTGATATTATATTATCTCCAGTTTTAGCTCTTAGATTTTTAAAGTTAATAAAATTAGTTAGAATACTTTTATTCATTGCTGAATTCTTTAAAGTAATTGGAAATTTTTTAAAAAGCACACATCTTGATGAAATTTTGGCTGTTTTTATTTTAATTATAATAGGTTCAACTTTTGGTCTTTATTTGATTGATCCGAGTATGAATAATATATTTGATAACTTGTGGTTTGTTGTTGTTAGTTTAACAACTGTTGGTTATGGTGATATTACTCCAAATACAATCTATGGAAAAATGCTTAGTTTGGTTTTGTTAATTGTAGGTGTTTTTATATTCAGTGCTATTACTGGAGCTATTTCCACTCATTTTATCGATAATTTGCTTCAAGAAGGAACTTTCTATATTACTGAGTTAAATGAAAAAATGGATGTTAATGAAGCTAAATTAGATGATTTAAATAAACAAGTGTTAAAAAATGAGCAAAAAATCGATGAGCTAAAAGATGAAATCAATGAATTAAAAGAAATTATTCAAAAAAATAAGTAGCTATTTTTCTAATATCATAGCTATTTCACTAAAAGTTTCACCTAAATAATTCTTATTTTCTAATTGAGCATAGTATTTAAATCCTAATTTTTCTAAAACTCTTTTGGATTGTGTGTTTTCACATTTATATGATGCATAAATTTGTTTTACATCTAAATCTTTAAATGCTCTTTGAATCACTATTTTGGAAGCTTCAACAGCAAAACCGTGACCCCAGTATTTTTCACCTATCCAATATCCAAGTTCACAAGATTCATCACCCCACCAATGATTTGTGTCTGGATGGAATATAGTCTATTACTTAATGTTTTTACCATTGTAATATTATTCTTGGGCTATTATTCTCTTGTGAGTAATAAGGTTTACCGAGCTATCCCTCGTTGACTTACGAGTTCACATTATGATTATTTATTATTTTATGAATTTGATTTTATTGCTTCGTTTAATATGTTTAT
>CACZPT010000175.1 GCA_902783085.1 uncultured Methanobrevibacter sp. | reverse complement strand
TGAAGAGCACAATCCTATGCTTGGTTGGAGAGGAATCAGAAGGGAGTTGGATCAACCAGAAATCCTTAAATGTGAATTTAAGGCTATTAAAAAGTTACATGAAAAAGGTTATACTAATATTGGAATTATGATTCCATTATCACAAAATCCTGCTGAACTTGCAAAAGCTAAAGATTTATGCCGTGAAGTTGGTTTTGAACCTCACAAAGATGTTGACTTTGGTATGATGGTTGAAATTCCAGCAGCAGCAATTATTATTGATGAGTATTTAAAAATTGGTGTTGATTTTGTAAGTTTAGGAACCAATGATTTAACTCAATATACTCTTGCTGTTGACAGAAACAATGAATTTGTTGCAAAACACTATACTGAAGAACATCCTGCTGTAATGAAATTAATTGAAAGAACAATTAAAAAATGTGCAGAAGCTGGTGTAACTTGCAGTATTTGTGGTCAAGCTGGAAGTGTTCCACATATTGTTGAAAAACTTGTTAAATTTGGAATTACAAGTGTAAGTTCAAATGCTGATGCTGTAGCTGAAGTTAGAAAAACGGTAGCTAGAGCAGAACAAAAAATTATTTTAGACGCTGCCCGTAAAGGTCTAGAATAACTTTTTTCTTTTTTTATTTTTTTATTTTTAGTTCAAAATTAGGTTATTCTATGAAAGATTTACCAACTCCAAAAGAAGATATTTTATCCGAATTAGCTCAAATCCAATCTAAAGATTTAAAATATAGCGATGGAAAGATTTTGGGTTCAATGTGTACTGAAGCCCATCCCTTTGCTAAAGAAATTTATATTAAATTTCTAGATTCAAATTTAGGTGATCCCGGTTTGTTTAAAGGTACACGGGAGATTGAGGAAAAAACAATTAATATCATTGGTAAATTACTTTCAATTGATAAAGCTTATGGTAATATTGTAACTGGTGGTACTGAAGCTAATATCATGGCTCTTAGAGCTGCAAGAAATCATGCAAGAAAATATAAAGGAATTAAAAATGGTGAAATTATAATCCCAGAATCAGCTCATTTTTCATTTAAAAAAGCTGCAGACATGATGAATTTAAAAATTGTCGAATCGGAACTTGATGACAATTATAAAATTAATCCAAAATCAGTTCAAGATAATATTTCAGATAAAACAGTATCTATTGTGGGAATAGCTGGAACAACAGAATTGGGTTTAATTGATCCTATTGAAGAGTTATCAAATATTGCTTTTGAAAATAATATTTATATGCACGTTGATGCAGCATTTGGTGGGTTTTCAATACCATTTTTAGAAATGGCCGGTTATAACTTTCCAAAATTTGATTTTTCACTTCCAGGAGTTTCATCAATAACTGTTGATCCTCACAAAATGGGTTTGGCACCAATTCCTGCCGGTGGAATAATTTTTAGAAAAAAAGAATATTTAAAAGTAATGGCGATAGATTCTCCTTATTTAACTGTTAAAACACAATCCACAGTTGTTGGAACTCGATTAGGCGCTTCTAGTGTTGCAACTTATGCACTTTTAAAGTATTTTGGCAGTGATGGTTATTCAAAACTTGCTTTAAAATTAATGAATAATACAAAATTTTTTAAAAATAACTTGGAAAAAATAGGTTATAATATTGTAGTTGAACCAGAATTAAATATCGTTGCTTTTAACCATCCAACTAAAGATGCAGATATTTTAGCTAAAGAATTAAAAGATTTAAATGGTTGGATAGTCTCAGTGGCAAGTTGTCCTAAAGCTATTCGTATTGTTTTAATGAACCATGTAACTAAACAACATTTAACTCAACTATTAAAAGATTTAAAAGAGCTATTTTAAATCTTCAACATACATTAAAGGATAATTTAGCTCTTCAATAAATTCTATTCTAATAACTGCTTTTACACCATCTACATTAGTATGGATTCTAACATCCAGCATATCACCTGATAGTGAAATATAATCAAATTCAGTATTGTCATTTAAGTTTATTTTAACTTCAACATCTTCAATAGCTGGCTGTAACTCAAATGTTTCTTCAATTGTTTTTTCTAAATTTTCTCTTGTATCATTATTAACTGGTGTTCCAACAAATTGGTGAAATAATGCACCCATACTTATTCCACCTTCAAATATTGCCCGTTCTCTTTTAGTTATGTTGGAAAAGTATTTTTCATTAACATTCACTTAAAGACCTCCATTTAAAAAGATAATGTGGTCATAGATTAACTCGGAAGGTATCGGATTGAAACAGAAGTAAAGTAACATCAGCGATATAATCAAAACGGTCATAATAATATAAATTCTTGTATCTTTCGGATAGATAAATGCAATTACAAGCCCAGGTATTAAAAATCCTGCGGTTATTATATATGCAAAAGATTCTTGAGGATTATTTGAAACGATTTGATTGTTGAGTTTAGTTATATTGGTCATTTCACCTTCAATTATTAATCTATTGGCTGTTGAACCTATTGGATCACAAGTAATTAAGAATATATGGTCTTTATTTTGTGTATTATGTAAATGATATGTTGCAGGTACAATGGTTTTATTAATAACTTTATATGTTATTTCACCAATGCCTGGCCATTCTAATACTATCGTATCCCCATATTCTAGTTCATTCAGCCTTAAAAATGGTGATCCTTGAAGTGTTCTGTGACCAAATAGCATAACATCTCCTTCATTTGGAATAGATGACATTTCACCAGCCATTACTCCTTGTGATAAGGAAACATTATTGATTCTTTCTTCAACACCAATTTTTCCAATTAAAACAATAGGAGATTCCGTATTTTGCTCAATTATTGTTTTTGCAGAGAAATAGTTAACCTCCCCTATAGCATATATTCCTATTATAATTATACAAATAATAACAATTGTTGTTGAAATAGTTAATCTGTTCATAGTATCAATTTTAGTTTTTCTATTATAATACTTTAATTGTTTAAATATGTTTGGCTAATTTCAGATACCATCCAATCTGGTGCATTTGTAGTGGGTATTGTTAGAACAATTTCATCCATATTATTTAAAACATAACTTACTCTTTCTTGTGGAACTTCAATTAATAACATGTATTGTGCGTCTAAATCCCCTAAATTTATTTGACGTTCATAATTTGATAGTTTAATACCATAATTTTGAAGCATTTCAACTGTTGTTTTTTCATCATATCCATTTACTATTGATCCTTTAAGCATTTCAAGAACATTTGATGTAAATTTTTGTGAATCTTCGTTAGGATTTGTATTGTTGCCTTGTATTATGTCATGTCCTTTACTATATTCTGATTCTATTTCGCCGTTTTCTTCATATCTCATTATTGATAAAACTGTGCATCCACTTACATCTGGGCTTGTTTTATTGGTATTGTTTGTATCTCCAAGTGTGTTGTTAACGTTGGTATAGATATCAACAACACTTCCAACACTTACAAGACCTGCTCCTGCCTGAAGTCTTGATACTAATATTGGAACTGATACTGTATTTGGCTTTTCAAACATTATATTGGATAGTACTTTTGCATCGTGGTTATTCACAATCTTTGTTGCTTCGTCTATTGGCATTATCACATTTTTGGTATCATTTTCATAAACGGCCATTGTCCTGTTGTATTGATCTTTATTTGTATTAATTGATTTTAGATGGTAGTTTTTCCAGTCTTTTGTTGAAAACATCAATATATTTATCAGTCTCACTTCTTGAGCAGAGTTTGCATCTTCAATTTCATGTTCTAATCGAAGGGCGTTTCCAGATGCAACTAATGGTCCTTTATATAATGAGTGTAATTCATTTAATTTATCTGTTTTTTCTGCAGTTAATTCTGCTTGGGCTGGTTGATATATCAAAAAATAATAAGCAGATATTATTAAAGTTAATAAGATAACTGTTGTCAGTATTATTCCTATTTTTCTTTTTTTCTCATCATCTATATTGTTGTTTGAGTCTAGTTTAAATAATTTAGCTAGTTTTTCATTAAATGTTTTGATGTGGTATAATTCATCTTTTTTATCCTCTTTAAGTTTTGGTTTTGGAATATCATTATTTGAAAGATTTTTATCATCAGAAAATCTTCGAGGAAATAATGAATCTTTTGGTTTTTTCATTTAAAGCTACCTCCTTTCTTGTTTAATTTGAATAACTTTTATTTGATTATTTTTGGTGTGGAATTTACCTACCACAACATTGGTACTACTTTTTAAGTTATTGTTATTAAGTTTAACCTTTAAACAAGTTTAAATAGCTTTATTCGGGGAATTAATTAGGTATTTTGGTTATTTTTTCTTAAATAAAAGTATTAAACTGGTTTTTAAAAATTGTATTTATTTTAAAATATCTTATCGAATTATATTATTTGATAGTCCTTTATCCTAATTATTAATTATTTTTTTTATCAAATTTCAAAAATTAATTAAATAAAAGTAAAATATATATAATAATTTAATGTAATTTAATATTGATAGACTTTAATGAGTGACATATATTTAGTATGTTATAAATTAAGTAATCAAAATAATAATGCGAGTAGTTAAATGATAGAAGATAATATACGTATTCTTAGACAAGCAGCAAGAGTAACATCAAATAAAAACTCTGGTGATGAAAGAATTTGGTGTGTAATTGCTGGAAATGTTAATTTGATTGATGATTTGACATATGATGCGATTGCATCTAAGAATACTGTAAAAATTCTATTTAGAGAGCATGTAGTATTAAATGAGGGAAGATTAGATAAAACATTTGATTTTATCATGTTATATGGTAATTCAAGAAAAATTGATGAATTTGAAAGAATTACAACTAAAAAGGGCGGGGCATTCATTAGAATTTCTCATTATTATCTTAATGAGGAGTCAAATTTAATGGTATTTGTTGCTCCTGATGATGTTATAAGGAATTCAGTAACGAATATAGAAAAATCTAGAATTTCCTTTGCGATTTTACAAGAATCTCAAACTACTGGATTTATTGAAGTTGATCTAAATGCAGATGTTAAACTACCAGGATTTATTAAATCTGCTTTAAAACCATTTTATAATGCGAATGAAGTTGTCTTATCAACAATATTAATTTCAGTTGAAAATGAAAAAGACGTTGAAAAGGTTCAAAGTATTGCTACATCTAATAAAATTTTTGTTATAGATTTTAAAGATATTGTAACGGAGGATTAGTCATGAATATTTTTGGTAATGGAGAGGAAGAAGAACAAGTTGCTAATACACGAGTCATTAGTAATAGTTTAGGAATTGATTTAGGAACTTTAAACACTGTAATTGCTAAACCTTCTGGGGATAAATTTGATTTGTATCAAATTCCATCAGTAGTTGCAGTTAAAAAGGATGATCCGTCTGAAGTTTTGGCTGTTGGTGAAGAAGCTAAAAAAATGCTTGGAAGAACTCCTGAAGACATTCTTGCAGTAAGACCTCTTAAAAAAGGAGTAATTGAAAACGTTGTACAAGCACAGGCTTTACTCATTAAAGCAATGCAAATTGGTATTAATGAAGGCGAAAGTGTTGGAAGAATAGTTATTGGTATTCCTGGCGATTCCTCTGAAGTTGAAAAAAATGCAGCTGAAGAAATTGGAAGAAAAGCTGGTGCACAAAATATCTTAGTAATTAGCGAAGGTTTGGCTGCTGCAATCGGTGCAGGACTTCCTATTGCAGAACCAAATGGTACAATGGTAGTGGATATTGGTGCAGGTTCAACTGATATTGTTATCATATCTTTAGGCGGTATTAATGATATTGAAACCGTAAGATGTGGTGGGGATGACATTGATAACAAAATTGTAGAACTTGTTGCTGAAAAATATGATGTAGCTATTGGTATTCATGATGCAGAATCAGCAAAAATGGAAGTTGGTATGGTACATTGTTCTGAACAACTTGAAAATTTAAGTGTTGAAGTTATTGGAAAATCATTAGAAACCAACAGACCTAAAAAAGTTGTAATTGACTCAATGCTCGTTGCAGATGCAGTAGAACCATTCATGCAAAAAATCGTAGATGGTTTAAACTTAATTTTAGAAAGATTATCTCCGGAATTAATGATGGGTATTTATAACAACTCTGTCGCAGTTGGTGGAAGTTCAAGACTACGTGGATTAAAAGAAAGGATATTTGATGAAATTGCAATTCCTATAGAGATATCTGAAGATCCAATGACTGTTGTAGCAAAAGGCACTGCTATTGTAGCTGCAGAACCTCTTGCATTAGAACCTGAAGTTCGTTTAAGAGCTATGAAATAATTTTAATTAATTATTTCTTTTTTTACTTTTTTTTTGATTATTATGGATATTTTAGGAATTGATGAGGCTGGTAGGGGATCTGTTTTGGGACCTCTTGTTATTGCAGGTGTCGTAGTTCCTGAAAAAATGGAGAAAGTTCTTGGAAAAATGGGAGTTAAGGACTCTAAAAGGTTAACTCCAAATAGGCGTGAAGTTTTATCTCGTAAATTAAAGAAAATGTTTGAGTGGGATATTGTTGTATATTCTGCTGGGGATATTGATGATTTACGAGCTAAAGGCATTAATTTAAATGAAATTGAGCGACGTGGGATGGAAGAACTTATTTTAAAATTAAATGCTGATAAAGTAATTGTTGATGCAGTTGATGTAAAACCACAAAGATTTCAAGATAAATTACGCTCTGCTACTGGGGCTAATGTTTTGGCTGAACATAAAGCAGACGATAAATATATTGAAGTAAGTGCTGCTTCAATTATTGCTAAACATACTAGAGATGAAGAAATTCACAAATTAAATAAAGAATTTGAAGATATTGGTGGTATTGGTTCGGGATATCCATCAGATCCTAAAACTAAAGAATTTTTAGCTAATTATACCTATAGTGAAATGCCGGAATTTGTTCGAAAGTCATGGAACACTGTTGCTAAGCTGAAAGATGTTCAAACCACCTTATTTTAAATAGCTATTTTTAAGTATATGATTAAATAAAATTATTTGTATAAAATGTTTTTTTCGAATATGTGGTAGAGGATGTATATGTTTATTGAAAGTATTACACCATTTTTTGAAGGAATAATAGATATTTTTAGCCAAGGTGGAATTATTACTTATATAATTCTATTTATTGGAATTTATGGGCTGATTATTTCGATTAGAAAAATTGCATATCTCAGAAAGATTAGTCGTGTTGACACAACTGAAATTTTTGGTGTTGTAACCGCATCTATGGAAAGGGGTGGCGCTGTTGAGGCGTTAAAACAAATTAATGGTTTTAAAAATCCTATTTCTAGAATTATTTCAGAAACTTTAAAAATTGGTTATAAAAACAAAACTGAAGTTGAAGAAAGTATGGAACAAATTTTCATTGTTGAAGTAGGTAAAATGACTAAGGGTTTAGATTCTATTAAAACAATTACAGAACTTGCTCCATTTTTAGGTTTAATTGGTACTGTTATTGGTATTTGGTTAACTTTTAAATCTTTAGGTGTAAACCCAAACACTGCTGCTATGGCTGAAGGTATTTATATAGCACTAACAACTACTATTATGGGTCTTTTAGTGGCTATTGTTTTACTTCCTATTTATACTTATATTCAAAGCCTTATTGAAGCGGAAATGGATAAAATTGAGTTGGCAACAAAAATGACAAATTGGGGATATGCTGTGGTTAAGGTTAGAGTGGAAAATAATGTTGAATGTGCTATTGCAGCACTTCAGGAAGCTGAAGGTGTTGTTAATACAAGATTAATATCTGATCCTTATGCAAACATTAAAGTTTCATTTAAACCAAGTATGTTAGATAAAAGTATTTCCAATATTATTTTAGAGAAATGTAATGTTAATTCAGAGATTACTGAAAGTAAATTGAGGCAATAAGTGGTTTATATGACAATTGATATTAAATCGTATAAGAAAAAATTTTTAGATAAAAAACCAAGTATTAATTTGGTTCCATTTATTGATATTTTATTTACAATAATGATTTTTTTAGTTGTAACAAGTAATTTTTCAGCTACGGATGTACAAACTGATGCG
>CACZPT010000174.1 GCA_902783085.1 uncultured Methanobrevibacter sp. | reverse complement strand
TGTTTTAAGATATAAAAAGAAAAAACCATCTAAGCATGTTTGTGCTGAGTGTGGTGCAATTTTACATGGTGTTCCTCGTGGACGTCCATATGAAATAGGTAAACTTTCAAAAACTGCTAAAAGACCTAGCCGTCCTTACGGTGGGTACTTATGTTCAAAATGTGCTCGTAAACTTTTTAAACAAGAGGCTAGGAAATAATGATTATTACAATCGGCGGATTAGCAGGTACTGGAACAACAACTGCTGCAGAATTACTTAGTGAGAAATTAGAGATTCCATATATTTCTGCAGGATCTGTTTTCAGAGATATGGCTTCGGAAAATGGTATGTCCGTTCTAGAATTTAGTGAATTTGCTGAAGGTAATGATGAAATAGATAAAGAGATTGATAAAAGACAAGCTGAACTTGCTAAATCTTCAGATAATTTAATAGTTGAAGGTAGGTTATCCGCATATTTTGTTGAAGCGGATTTAAAGCTTTGGTTAGTTACTCCTTTTGATGTTCGTTCTCAAAGAATTGCTGAAAGGGAATTAAAATCTGTTGATTTAGCTAAAAAGGAAATTATTGTCCGTGAAGAAAGTGAAGCTTTAAGATATATAGATATACATAATATTGATATTAAAAATATGGATATCTATGATTTGATAATAAATACTGGTACTTTCGACCCAGAAAAAGTATTAGAAATCATTTTAACAACATTAAAGGTGATATAATGGCATCAATTGAAGTAGGAAGAGTTTGTGTTAAAACTGCTGGTAGAGAAGCTGGAGAAAAATGTGCAATCGTTGAAATTATCGATGAAAATTTTGTTGAAGTTGTTGGTGAAGCTGTTAAAAACAGAAGATGTAATATCTCTCACTTAGAACCAACTGAAGATTCCATTGATGTTTCTGGCGATGTTGATTCTATCAAAGCAGCTTTAGCTGATTTATAAGATGAATAATTAATTTTATTCATTAATATTTATTTTTATTTACTATTTTTATACTATTTTTAAGGTTTATTCATGAAAAATAATTTAATTACAAAATCCAAATCTTTAACAAATCCTGAATATGGTTGTAAACCAGAAGAAAGGGAAATTATTGACTATATTTCTAAAGGTGTTATTAATTTAGATAAACCATCCGGACCAACTTCACATGAAATTGATTCTTGGGTTAAACGTATTTTAAAATTGGATAAAACAGGTCATGGGGGAACACTTGATCCTAAGGTCACTGGTGTTTTACCTGTGGGGCTTGATGATGCTACTCGTGCAATTCAATTATTATTAACTGCTCCAAAGGAATATGTCTGTTTACTTACTTTTCATCAAGATGTTGAAGAAAATAGGATTCGTGAAGTTTTTGAAGAATTCACAGGTAAAATATTTCAGTTACCGCCAGTTAAATCTGCGGTTAAAAGAGAATTAAGAACTCGTAATATATATTATTCTACTATTTATGAAATTAATGGAAGAGATGTATTATTTAGAATTGGCTGTGAAGCTGGAACTTATGTTAGAACTTACTGTCATAATATTGGTGAAGCTTTAGGTGTTGGAGCACATATGGCTGAGCTTAGAAGGACACAAGTAGGTTCATTTAGAGAAAAAAACAACTTAGTAACATTACAGGATGTTACTGATTCATATCATTTCTATATTGAAGATGGAGATGAATCATTTTTACGTGAAGCTATAATGCCGATGGAAAGAGCGGCGGATTATTTATCAAAAATAATTATAAAAGATTCCGCTGTAGATGCCGTTTGTCATGGTGCAAATATTGCAAGTGGTGGTGTAGCTTATTTATCGGATAATATTTCTAAAAACGATATTGTAGCTATTGAAACTTTAAAAGGAGAATTAGTAGCTGCAGGTAACTCATTATTTACATCTGATGAAATTTTAAATGCTGATGGTGGTTTTGTAGTTAATGTCACTAAAGTATTTATGAAACCTGATATTTATCCAAGATTCTGGAAATAACTTTTTTTTTTAAAAGATAATTGTGAAGAAGCTAGAATGCTCCTCCACCTCCTCCACCGGAACCTCCACCAACATTTCCAAAGCTTCCGCCTGAGTTAGATGCGTTGGATGCATGAATACCGGTATTAAATGCGCTACTGAGCATTATTAATCCAGAATATCTGTGGAATGTGTATAGGTCGTAATAATAATAGTCATCATCACTTACATGTGGAACATAAAGTTTCATTGCTTTGTATACACTATCAGCTACTCCAAGAGCTGTTCCATATACGAGGTAGTTGTTCCATATAACTATTGATTCTGGTGGGTGTTCTTCAATTAAACTATTGTCTTTTAAGAACTTTTTGAAGTTATTCCATTTCAGATAGTAGACACGCCCGTTTTTGGTCCATTGTCCAAAAATATCGTCTGGTAAAAAGATTGTTATTAATGAAACTATTCCAAGAAATATGGATCCCCATAATGCCATATCTGATGAAGGATGATAAGATAATATGGAGATTATGAATAATATGAAAGCAAAGATAAGACCAAGTAAACCAAAAATCATACTTAATTCAGTTCCAGTTCTATTAAAATACCATGAAAGTTCTTTTTTATTTAAATACTCATTGGCTACAGTTTTTTTCCATAAATCAAAGTTATTTGCAAACCATTTTCCATTAGTTTCATTACTTAATTTAGATGAAAGTTCAGACATATTCAGGATATTGTTAACACTAAACCTATTCATGATATTAAAAGTGATTCTATCACATTTATTCAGTTCATCATATCTGTCTTGATTTAATTTTAAAAATAAATCATTAGTGTGTTCATTTTCTCCAACAGTAATTTCAAATATTTTTCTATTTATTAAATCCATTATGCTGGCTTCAAATCCGTTCATGTTTGGTTTACCGATAGATCTTTTATTTTGGATTAATGCATTAACAACTGATGGCGGATCATCACTTGGCAGTTCTCTTTCATAAATTCCATTATAATTTACTTTAGGTTCTCTACCATATATTAAATAAATTATTATTGGAACAAGCGGTGAGATAAAACAAAGCATAGCAAATACTGTAAATACATTTCCCCAGAAATTTATACTGTTTGCATATTCTGCTTGGTTTTGTTCAATTTGTGCTTTACCTGGTGAATTAATATGTGTTGCATAAGTAGCATTTGGGAAATCACTTAATGGCATTAAAACTTGAAGTTCATAAAAATCACCGGAAGGTATGTGTGAAGTGACTGCATGTATTGTGTTTCCATTAAGAGAACTACTTTTGTTGAAATATGGTGGGTTTAGATAATATGTGTTACTTGTATTTCCTGGTAGATGTATGTTTGCAGTTATACTTCCAACTCCAACATCCCAATTTTCACCCCATAATTTGTATTGGAGTGAAACTATATCATTGAAAACCGTAACTACATTAACCATATCATATGAATAAGTTACTCTAACATTTCTATCAGATATTTTTTGAGTATGAGCTTCGTCAGCCCATAAATAAACTACTAAATGTAAATTGTCGCCTTGATTTTCTATATTATAAGTCGAGTAGGCTCCATCTGTTTCAACATGAAGATTTTCAATATTTTGTCCGGATTTTATTGGAATATCTCTGTAAACTCCATTAAATGTTCCGTCAAATCGGTAGTTATAAGACTCTTGAACATGGAGCAAACCATTTTCCTGGACAGTTAAATCAATTACAGCACTAGTAATTTTATATTCTCTATCTTCACTTGCATAAATTGTATTAACTGCAGAGGCTAATATTAAAATTAATACTAATATTGTGAGCAGATTTTTAAATTTCATTATCACACCATTAAAACTGAACTTTTGGAACTTCACGGGATTCAACATCAGTTTCAAAGAAATCTGCTTCTTCAAAGTTAAATAAATTAGCTATAAGGTTATTTGGAAATGTTTCACGTTCGTTATTATACATCATTACAACATCATTATAAAACTGTCTTGCATATGTGATTTTATTTTCAGTTTCATCAAGTTGTTTTTGTAAGTCTTGGAAGTTTGTATTGGCTTTTAATTCAGGATAATTTTCAGCTACAGCAAATAATGATTTTAGGGCACCTGTTAATTGATTATCTGCTTGAATAGTTTCTTGAACTCCTGATGCATTTATTACATTACTTCTAGCTTTTGTAACTTCTTCAAACACATCTTTTTCGTGAGAAGCATATCCTTTTACTGTTTCAACTAAATTTGGTATTAAATCGTTTCTTCTTTTAAGTTGAACATCAATTTGTGCAAAACTGTTTTTCACACGGTTTCTTAATTTTATTAAGTCGTTATATTTTTTTATAATTGTTATTATAATAAATAAAATAATTATAAAAATTATTATATAAACTATGGCTGCCATTGTTTCACCTCATAAATTGTTAGTTATATATATTAAAGGTATGATAAAAATTATTTTCCATATTTTTTTAGAATTTATTTTTTTGATGTTTTTTCATTTTTTTTTTAAAAAATCTTTTTTTAAGCAATAGATTTATATATGTGGATTATCAAATATTAAAGTATCATGTTAATATTATAACATGTGTGCAAGTATTTTTTTGTAGCTAGTTATGTGCCGAGATAGTCTAGCCTGGTAAGGCGCGAGACTGGAAATCTCGTGGGCGCTCTGCCCTCCTGGGTTCAAATCCCAGTCTCGGCGCTTATTAGTTTTTAACACTATTTTTTTATATTGTTAAACTGATATTTTTTTGCACTCTTAGTTTTTATACTAAGTTTAATATTGTTGAAAGAACTGTGTTTTGAGATTCAAAACATTCGAATCTATTATTTTACGTCTCGTAGGTTCGCTCTATAAATGGAGGTTATTTAATGGAAGACGAATTTAAGCA
>CACZPT010000173.1 GCA_902783085.1 uncultured Methanobrevibacter sp. | reverse complement strand
GAGCTATGGATCAACAACACTTCAAAACAGATCAAATTATGGCACAAATCAGTGCTGCTCTTGAAGACATAGGCAAATAGATTTAGAGATTTAATATCTCTATTTTCTTTTTTATTTTTTTTAGTTACTTTTTTTTAAAAACATTTTTTTGCAAATCCACTTTTTCTTTAATTATTCATATGCATTTATATTCTACTATAAACAAAAATTAAAACATACTTTTTAATTTATTATAGGTGTAGTAAATGACTAATTATCATGATGAAATTTTAAAATTTGAAAAAATCACTCGTGAACATACTGAATATATGAGGAATAGTATCAATTTAATCGCTTCAGAGAATGTAACCAGTGTAGAAGTTACTGAAGCTGTTGCATCTGAATTTGCTCATAGGTATGCTGAAGGACAAGCATTTGAAAGGTTCTATGAAGGATGCCAATACATCGATGAAATTGAAGACATGACTAAAAAACTTTCTTGTAAAGTTTATGATTGTGAATATGCTAATGTACAACCAGTTTCTGGTGTAACTGCAAATTTAGCAGCATTCTTTGGATTTTCAAATCCTGGTGATAAAGTAATGGCATTGGAAGTTCCATCTGGAGGTCATATTTCACACGCTGATGTTAGTGCAGCAGGAATCTGTGGTTTAAAAACTATTTTCCAACCATTAAATAAAGACATTATGAACATTGACATTGATGCTATGAATAAAAAAATCTTAGAAGAAAAACCAAAAATAGTTTTATTCGGTGGAAGTTTATTCTTATTCCCTCATCCAATTAAAGAAGCTCGTGAAGCGGCTGATGAAGTTGGAGCTAAAATCATGTATGATGGAGCTCATGTTTTGGGTCTTATTGCTGGAGGCCAATTCCAACAACCTTTAAAAGAAGGTGCAGATTTAATGATGGGTAGTACTCATAAAACATTCCCTGGTCCACAAGGAGGAATTATTCTTTCAAGTAAAGAAAATGAAGAAATAATTGACAATGCTGTGTTCCCTGGTGTTGTAAGTAACCATCATTTACACCATTTACTTGGTTTGGGTATTGCAACTTGTGAAATGTTGGAATTTGGTGAAGCTTATGCAAAACAAATTATTAAAAATGCACAGGCTCTTGGTCAAGCAATGTATGAGAGAGGATTTGATGTATTATGTGAAAATCAAGGATTTACTGCATCTCACCAAATAGCAGTTGATTTATCATCTATCAGATCAGCATCAGATATTGCTCATGAATTAGCTGATAATAATGTAATTTTAAATAAAAATCTTTTACCTGGTGACGATAGGGATAACAGTGATAATCCATCTGGTATAAGAATTGGTACTCAGGAAATTACTAGAAGGGGTTTAAAAGAAAAAGAAATGGATGAAGTTGCAGAATTCATTAAACGTGTTGCTGTTGATAAAGAAGACATTAAAGATGAAGTTACAGAGTTCATGAGTCAATATACAACTTTGGATTATGCATTCTCAGACAGAGAAGCTTATCAATATCATAAATTATAGATTACTATGAGAATAGGGTTTGCTTTTACTGGTGCAGGTCATTTACTAAAAGAATCTGTTCAAGTGGCTGAAAAACTAGCTGAAGATCATGAAGTTACAATATTTCTATCTGGAGCTGCAGAAGAAGTATTGAAAATGTATGGACTTTATGATAGGGTTGTTAGTCTAACTGGAGGTAAATACAGAGAACTTGCTACAGATTCAAATCAAAAATTTTCATTTCCAATTACGGGCAGACTCTCTTTAGGTAAATATGATTTATTAATTGTTTCTCCTGCAACTGCAAATACAGTTTCAAAAATAGTTTATGGAATAGCCGATACATTGGTGACAAATGCGGTTGCACAAGCTGGAAAAGGGGCTGTTTTAACATATATGGTTCCCGTTGATATCCATTCAGGACCTATTGATACTGTACTTCCTTCAAAAATGGAAGTAAGTAAATGTCAAAATTGTGATGAATGTATTGCAGCTATTACTTGTCCTGAAGGTGCTATAATTCCTCATGATGAAATTGACTTAACAAAATGTGTTGGTTGTGGACTTTGTAGAAATAGCTGTCAATATGGTGCTATTAATGAGGGAAAAATCATAACTATTTATATGAGAGACATTGATATTGAAAATACACGTAAATTATCAAGTATTGATGATATTCAAATTTTTGAAAATCCAAAAGATATTTTAGATAAAATCTAATTTATCTCCTATTTTTAATTTTATCATATCTTTTTTTATTTCTAAAATATAACTAGCTTGTTTTTTTGGTTTATAAAATTTCCAAGGTTTTAAAGATGTTTTTTCATAAATAACTTTATTTTTATCTAGAAAATAAACATCTATATCAAATCTCATAAATGATGTGTGGATTGTGGAATCTTTAAGGTTTGTAAATAACAATCCAAAATCAATATCTTTTTTTAACATCAATCCTTTAAAACGTTTGAAAAAATTGTCTGCATATATAATTCTAATATTTAGTAATTCACCGGATGTTTTATTTAAAATCATGAGTTGTTATTTTTATTTTAAACTATTTAAGCTTTTAACGAGGTTAAATCAATATTTAATTCATGTGAAAGTTTTTTTAGATAAGTTACCACTTGATAAATCTTTTAAGGCTGTTTTAAAATCCTCAATTGGGAAAACACCAGGCATAATTAATCTTTCTTCGTTTAAAGTTAATATATAACATGGTGTTGCAGTGATTCCATTAGATATTGCTTCTTCAAAATCTAGATAAACTTCAATTTCATAAGAATCACTTTTAAGAATTCTTTTAACTTCATTTTCATCTAAATTACAAGAAACGGCTATTTTAGTTAATATTTCTTCAGAGGAGATGTTTTCATTTTTAACAAAATTATTGTAAAAAATCTTTTCAACAAGATCTTGGGCTATTTTTAAATCTTTAGTCACTGCATATTTAACTAATCTGTGGGCATTTCGTGAGCTTGTGATTTCAACATCTTCAAAATTAATGTTTAATCCATCATTATTTGCAATTTTTTTTAATTCTTCAATTTCACTTAAAGATTTTTTACCCTTTAAGTTGGGTTCCAATTCAAATGATCTCATTTCCCATTCAACATTCAACTTTAAATCATTTACTGCTTTTTTCAAGCGTTTAAGCCCAATATAGGAATAAGGACAATTAAAATCACTAATATAAATTATTTTCATTTTATCATTTATGCTGTTGATATATACTTATATTGTAAAACTATAATATTACGGTTATTTTTTTGAATTGAAATTTTAAAATATTCTTATTTTCTTATATTTTT
>CACZPT010000172.1 GCA_902783085.1 uncultured Methanobrevibacter sp. | reverse complement strand
TCTTTCTCATTGATTGAATCATTAATTGACATGATATAATATTTATCACTCAAAGTTAATAAACTTAAGGTAATATACTATATTATATTTTTAAAAAATTAAGAAAAACAAAATAATTTAATATAAATATCTAAAAAAACAATATACAAAATGGAGAGTATTTATATGAAAATATTAGCATTAATCGGAAGTCCAAGACATGATGGAAACTGTGATATACTAGTCAATAAATTAGTAGAAAAGCTAGACGGCGAAAAAGAAGTATTATTCTTAAATGATTTAGATTTAGGATATTGTAATGCATGTCAAAGTTGCCAAAAAGGAGACTGTATTAAAGATGACGATGTAAGAAGCATTGTTTCAAAAATTGAAGATGCTGATTTACTTATCTTTTCATCACCAATATACTTCGGCCAAATGTCAGCACAAGCAAAAACCATCATTGACAGATTTTATATGATTTCCCAAAATCCTGAAAGGTCATTAGATGGTACAAAAGTAATTCAAGTATTTACCCAAGCAAATCCATCAGATGCATTTGATCCATATATCGAATCAATGAAAACAATGCCATTCGGATTTTTAGGAATGGAAGTAGTAGATACAATAATTGCTAAAGGTGCTGGGCCAAAAGGTGAAGGTATCGAAGAAGCTATTAAAAAAATCGATGAAATGGAGATTTAATCTCCATAACTTATTTTTATTTAATCATTTATTTCATAACCTAATTTATTAAGGTCATCTCTAATTTTATCAGACAAATCATATTGTTTAGCAGATCTTAATTCTTGTCTAGCATTCAAAATTAAATCCAATAATTCATCTGAATCAGTAGATATTTCTTGAATTTCAAAGTCAATTCCAAAAATATTACTAACATCATCTAAAAATGACTTGATAGCTATTTTATCATTATCATTTAATTTGATGTTTTTTACAGCATTAATTAAATCAAAAACCGCCGCAATAGCTTTTGGAGTATTAAAATCATCATCCATACCATTGAAAAATGATTCTTTAGCTATTTTTAATTCATCTAAATCACTTTCAACATCACTAACTTCAACATCAAGTGATGAATAGAACTTTTTAATTTTTTCTAAACTTTTTTGAGATTGATGAAGTGAATCTTTTGAAAAATCAATCGGACTTCTATAATGAGTTGAAAGAACAAAGAATCTGAAAGTATCTGCATCATAATCTTTAAGTAAATCACGAATAGTAATGAAGTTATTTAAAGATTTTGACATTTTTTCTCCATTAACATTTAAAAATCCTGTATGTAACCAGAATTCAACCATTGGAGCTTTTCCGCTAACCGCTTCCATTTGAGTAATTTCTGCTTCGTGGTGAGGAAATATTAAATCTAGACCCCCACCATGTGCATCGTATTGAGGTCCAAAATAATATTCAGTTATTGCAGTGTCTTCAATATGCCAACCAGGTCTTCCATTACCCCATGGAGATGGCCAAACTGGTTCATCTGTACCTTCACGTTTTTTCCATAATGCAAAATCTTGAGGATTTTTTTTGGTTGTTTCTGCAATATCCCTGTGAGATTCTAACTCTTCAACATTACGATTTGATAATTTACCGAATTCCGGAAATTTATCTATTTCAAAATAAACTCCATCTTCAGTTTCATAAGCATAACCTTTATCGATTAATCTTTGAATTTGGTCAATAATTTCATCAACATGATCAGTTGCTCTTGCAAATAAATTAACCCCTGTGACATTTAATTTAGTCATGTCTTCAATATATCTTTTTTCAAACTTCCTAGCTATATCATGTGCCGGAATTCCTGATTCTTTTGACCTATTAATAATTTTATCATCAATATCTGTGATATTTTGAATATAAAAAACTGCATATCCTGAGTATTCCAAATATCTTTTTATTGTATCAAAAGAAATATAAGTTCTCCCATGACCAATATGGGCATCATCATAAACAGTAGGACCACAAACAAATAAATTTACACGATTTTTATTAATGGTTTTAAAATTTTCTTTACTACGAGTTAATGTAGAGTAAACATGCATAAAAAATAACCTCAGAAAAAAAATAATTTAATTAAATAATAGAGGCAAGTAAGGGATTTGAACCCCTGTTTCATGGTCTGCAGCCACGCACCTAAGCCACTCGGTTAACTTGCCAAATAAAAATT
>CACZPT010000171.1 GCA_902783085.1 uncultured Methanobrevibacter sp. | reverse complement strand
AAAAATTTTCGCAAAAACAACAAAATTAAAATTTTCCTGTGAAAAATTCAAAAAATCAAATTACCAACTAACAAATTTACAAATACATACTTTTGCCAACGATAATATATCCAATGAAATGTAAAATTAAATAATGTGATAAAATGGAAAAACCTTACTGCTTAACAATGAGAGGAATAGTTAAAAATGAAAATGATGAAATTTTAATCTTGAAAAGACATCCTAAATCCAAAACAGATCCATGTAAATGGGAATTACCTGGTGGAAAAATAGAAAAAGGAGAATATTTTGATGAGGCATTGATTCGTGAAATTAAAGAGGAAACAAATTTAGATGTCAAAGTTGGAGACTTCTGTGAAGCATTGCAAAACGATTATTCCCATAAAAGAACCGTGCAGTTAATAATGTATGCAAAAGACATTACAGGTGAAGTTAAAATTAGTGATGAACATTATGATTGGATGTGGGCTAGTTTAGATAGAATAAAAACATTAAAAATTACAAGTTCATTTGAAAAAATTATTAAAAAAAGAAATAATAAACTTTAGAGTATTTCATCTAAAGCTTTTATAAATTCATCAATATCCTCTTTTTTTATTATTAATGGAGGTACAAATCTTAAAACTTTATCAGCTGTACAATTAATTAAAAATCCTGCTTCTCTTAGTTTATCAACATATTCAGCACCAGATTTGGTTAACTCTAAACCAATCATTAACCCTTCACCCCTTACTTCAGCTATAACATCTTTAGATTCTTTTAATTTTAATAATTCACCTTTAAAGTATGAACCAACTTCATTTACATTTTCAAGTAAATTATCTTCATAAATTGTATCTAAAACAGCAATAGCTGCTGCACAAACTAAGGGTCCGCCACCAAATGTTGTTCCATGATCTCCAGGTACAAAAGCATTAGATATTTCTTCTTTTGCAAGAATAGCGCCCATTGGTACTCCCCCACCAATACCTTTAGCCATTGTTATTATATCTGGTTTAATACCGAAAAGTTCATGAGCAAATAATGAACCACATCTTCCAAATCCGGTTTGAACTTCATCAATGATTAATACAATTCCATTATCCTTACAGAGTTTTTCAACTTCTTTTAGATAATCTTTATCAGGTACATTGATTCCACCTTCACCTTGAATCGGTTCAAGAATAATAGCTGCAGTATTTTCAGTTATTGCTTCTTTAATAGCTTCAATATTGTTATATTCGACATTGATAAAACCTTGAGGCATTACTGGTTTGAATGGTTCATGATATTCTTCATGACCTGTTGCAGCAAGAGTCATTATTGTCCTCCCATGAAATGAATCAACTGCAGAAATTATTTCGCTTTTACCAGTGTATTTAACTGCTAGTTTAATAGCTCCTTCATTAGCTTCAGCACCGCTGTTTGCATAAAAAATTCTATCGAAATCCGTTAAATCAATTAATTTTTTGGCATAAACTAATGCTGGTTCATTATAATAAATGCTTGAAATATGTATGAGCTTTTCTGCTTGATTCTGTATTGCTTTTACAATATTTGGGTGATTATGACCTAGTGCATTAACAGCAATCCCTGCAAACATATCCAAATATTCTTTCCCATCAACATCACTAACTTTAACACCATCCCCATGATCTAAAACTATAGGTTGGCGAGTAAATGTATTAATAAAATAATTATCTTCAATATCAATTAGTTCTTCTGTATTCATAAATAAAACTTCCATAAAAATACTTATATGTAATTATTTATAGAACTAATTATATTTAAAATTTAAAAAAAAAGTGATAAAATGAAAGTTGCAATAATCGAAACTGATAAAGGAGTAATTGAATTAGAATTATTCCCAAACGAAGCTCCAGGTACTGTAGCCAACTTTGAAAAATTAATTAATGAAGGATTTTATGATGGATTAACATTCCACAGAGTAATACCTGACTTTGTAATTCAAGGTGGATGTCCTAACGGAAACGGTACTGGCGGACCAGGTTACACAATTAAATGTGAAACTGAAGGAAATCCTCACAAACATGGTACTGGAGCATTATCCATGGCACATGCAGGTAAAGATACTGGTGGAAGCCAATTCTTTATTACACACTCCCCACAACCTCATTTAGATGGAGTGCACACTGTATTTGGTCAAGTAATTAAAGGCCAAGATGTGGTTAATGCAATCCAACAAGGAGACAAAATGAATAAAGTATACATCGAAGAGAGATAATTAACTAAAAATTAAGTTAGAGTGAAATCTAACTATTAACTTCTTTTTTTAATCTAATTCCAACCAAAGAAGCAAAAACAGATGCCACACATAAAACCACACAAATTAAACATGTTATTTGACAAGAAGCCGTTAATAAATGATAATATTCTGGAATTATAGGTACATTACCCATTATAAATGCAAATACCAATGTCAACATCCCCATACTCATGGTTTGGCCAATAACTCTCATTGTAGCAACAGAAGCCGATGCAACTGAGGTATCCTTTGGAGGAACAGAACTCATTATAGCATTTGTATTTGGTGAGGAGAATATACCAAAACCTAAACCATGACAAAACATCGCAACAATTAAAAACATCAATGAAGTCGAATCATCTAACAATGAAAGCATTGCAAGGGAAACAGCTCCAAAAAACATTCCAATAGCTGCTAATTTTTGAGGATTAATTCTATCAGATAATCTTCCGGAAATTGGTGCCATGATTACCTGCATTACTGGTGCTACAAGTAAAATCATCCCAGCAGTTTGTGAATCAAAACCCCTTATATATTGTAGATGATAATTAACAATCGTTGTGACAGCAAATGTTGCTAAATAAGCACATAAGGCTGCAAAATTAGCTGATGAAAATTTAGAATTTTTAAAGAATTTAACATCAAATACCGGATATTTTTGTCTAAGTTCAACTAAAACAAATAGTGCAATAATTATTACACCCAAAATAGTTAATATAATGCCTGAAAATGTATCTAATGTAGTAAATCCATAAATGAATAGTAAAATACCAATTGAATAAATTATAGAACCCCTCCAATCAATATCCACATCAGACATTGTAATCCATTCTTTATTAATTTGAGTTATTAATAAAAATAAAATAATAACTAAAAACGGAACTGTAATCCAAAATATTGACCTCCAACCAAAGTGGAAATTTAAAAATCCCCCAATAACTGGTGAGAGAGAAGTTGCAAGATAAACTCCAGTAACATTAATTCCAATAGCTTGACCTCTTTTTTGAGGTTCGAATGCAGAAACAACCATTGCCATAGAAGAAACATTTAAAAATGCAACACCTATCCCCTGAAATACACGGCATATTAAAAACATTTCAGAATTTATAGAAAAAATAGCCACTATGGAACTTATAATAAATAATGATGAACCAAAAACCATTGATTTCTTAAGACCGAATTTTCCAGATAATTGTCCGGCAGGAATTGTAAAAATAGCTACAACTAAAAAAAGCAACATTGTAACCCAATTTTGGACAATATTACTCATTGAAAAGTCTTGAGCCAAACTTGGAACAGCCACCATTACCGCTGCAGATAAAAATACTGTAAAAAATGAAGTTAATGTAGCAACGATTAAAACTATATTTTCTAGTTTGAGATTCATTTAATTACCCTGTATTGAATATAACATGCCAAAATGTTCTTATACTTACCTTTTCAGCACTGAAACCCTAATACAGAATTTATTTTTTAATAATAATAAAATTTTTGAAATTTATTTAAACACTCATTATATGTGTAACGCAAAGTGTGTTTTTCGCATTATGGAATTATATAATTTTGAAAGTAAATCCAAACCTTAATATTTGTTAAGAATTTTAAATCTTCTTTTAATATTATGATATTCTAATTTAAATTAAGTAATTCGATTTAAATTATAAATTGAGATAATACATTTTTCATTGTATGTAATTTAAAATATTTCTAAAGGAATTTTATAGTTAATTACCAAACTTTTGGCATATGCTGAAAATATTCAAAACATGAATAAACAATTATTTTTTAAACATTTACTTTTGAGTTCCTTATAGACAGTTAGTTTTTTTCACTTTGTTTAATCTCTTTCCATCATATATTCAATTACTAAAAAAGCACCTAACAAAGCACTAAAGACAAAACCAATTAGTCCAATTGCTGACATGTCCCAAATTTTTGGACCCACACCACCTATAATCGCCAATGAAGACCCAATAATCATTGATGATAATATTAATGATACTGATAACTGATTTGTTATTTGGCTGATTTCTTCGTGTTTTAATTTTACTTCAAGATCACCATACTCTATTTTAGTAGCTGTATTTCTGATAGTGTCTGGTAAACCTTTTGCTAAATGTTCCAATTGCAACAAATAGTTTATACCAACTTTGCTCAACCTTTTTGGCTTGTATTTGTTTGTGATTATTTTACGGGATAGCTTTTTCAATTCAACTGCGGTATTGAAGTTCGGATCCAATTTTTTACCCGTGTCTTCTATAATTGTTATTCCACGACCAATCATAACAAATTCCTTTGGAAGAACTACATTGTTTTTAATCATTATATTGAGCAAATCTTCCATTGCCCCATCCATGTTCCTTAATTCAGCACCATAATATAAGTTCATTAAATTGTCTATATCCTCCCGCAATTCAGGAGTATTCTGTGATGCATTTATAATATCCATGTAAATTAACTGATTGATAATGTTGTTTGTGTTGCCGCTTAGCAATAATAAAATTAATTCAGCCAAATTCTCTTTAAAGTTCTCATTTAAAATCCCCATCATTCCCGCATCGATATAGCATAACTTTTGGTTTTCAGTTACAATCAGATTGGCGGGGTGCGGATCTGCATGGAAAAATCCATCAATCATCATCTGTTTAAAGTAAGATTTGAGACCATAGTTTGCTATTTTTTTCTTGTCGATTTCAGGATAATCACCCTTAATTAAATCTGTGACTTCAACTCCCTTTATCAATTCCATTGTAATGACTTTTTCAGTACAGTAGTCAACATATGCATCAGGTATTTTAATGTAACTAACACTTCGAAAGTTTAATAAAAGTCTTTGCAGATTCATCAATTCTTCCGAAAAATTAAGCTCTTTAAAGATACTGCGTTCAAATTCACTGACTATGGCCGGGAGGTTGTAAACTCTAGTGGATGATATGAATCTGTCGATTCTAGTTGCTAAAAATTTCATTATTCTAAGGTCAGATTCTATAATCTCTCGAATATTCGGTTTTTGAACTTTAATGGCAACTTCCATATTTTCTACTTTTAATGTAGCCCTATATACCTGACCGATTGATGCTGACCCAATTGGTGTTTCATCAATGTTTGAAAATATCTCGTCTATCGGGCTGTCAAATTCTTCTTCAATCAGGGATTTCATTTCATCAAAAGGAGTTACAGGAGTATTGTCTCTCAGTTGTTGAAGTTCTTCTGCAATTTCTATTCCAATCAAATCAGGTCTTGTGCTTAACATCTGACCTAGTTTGATATATGTCGGCCCCAACTGTTCCAACACATTTCGTATTCTTATTGGAACAGTTTCATCCATAATTCCTACTTCATTTTCGTATTTTTTATTTCTTAGGAATGGGAATTTTTTAAAAAAGGTATTTTCTTCTATTAAATATCCAAAATCATTTTCCTTAAGAACTTTGTAGATTTCATTTATTCTTTTTAAGTTGTCATTTCTTGAGTTGGCAATAACTTTCATTATATAAATAATTGTAAAATATGTAATATAACTTTTTAGAATTCTTCCACAATCCATTTTACATTTTTTCAACATCTTAAAAAATAAAAATTCAATACTATAATTCGGCTTGTCTAACTATTTTTCACAATCACGGCAATATTTTATCATAGAATCAGAAATGGCAAATGTTTATTGTTAATCTGTAAATTTTACATAAAACAAGTAATAAACAAAGAATCTAAAGATTATTTTAATAAAAATTAATTTAAATAATAAGAATTGGATAAATTTATTGATTAAAACAACACATTTTTAAAATATTGGATGGAAAACAAAGATGATAGTAAAAATCTATGAGATGAATTATTTACTAAAAAATATCCAAAAAATAAACTTACAATCAAAAATAGTGGCCAAATTCACCATTATTTACTTTTAAAAAAGTAACGACAAATCTTGAAAATAAAAATATTTCCCCACACAATAAAATTGAAAATATCTTCCAAAAAGTATTTTCCAAAAGAACTATGAAAATAAAATTAGGTCTTTTAACCCAACTTATACTAAAATTAAATCGTAGGGGCATAAAAAATAAAAAAAGAAAAAATTTACATAAGTTTTTGGTATCTGTAAATTTGTTAGTTGGTAATTTGATTTTTTGAATTTTTCACAGGAAAATTTTAATTTTGTTGTTTTTGCGAAATTTTTTT
>CACZPT010000170.1 GCA_902783085.1 uncultured Methanobrevibacter sp. | reverse complement strand
TGAAATTTCATATTCTCCATTAGTAAAGTGAATTAAACCTAAATTTTGTAATTTATTTAACTTATCACTTAACGAACCTGATTTAACATTTAATTTTCAGCAAGGTCGCTTCTTTTTAAAGGTGAATCCAATAATGCGATAATTAAATCCTTTTCTTTTAAAGTTAATCGGTTCCATTCATTTATCAAGTGAATTCCAATTAAAGAAATATTATTATCAAATGCATCTGCTACTTTATTTTCATCCAATTCCTGATTAACAGGAAGTTATCTTGCAAAAGTATTGATATAAAATGGAATACCTGATGTGCAATTATAAAATCTTTCAAAACCATCAGATGTGAATTTTAGTTCTGGTGCTCTTTGCTTATGATAATTATTAGTTGTTTGTTTTGAAAAAGGATTAATATTTATTGTTATATCAAAAGCACTTGCAACAGCAATATCTTTTAATTTAAAGTTATTTGTCTTGAAAAACTTATCAATCTGAGTATTTAAAGTATTTAATCCTTTCATATTTGATTCTTCAATGATTTTTTGATAATAAAAATCAAATAATCCTTTTAGAGACATTATATTCTTTTGATATGATTGGGAATGCTAAAATCCATATAAACTACAAGATAATTTTTATCCATGAATTGTTTAATCTTATTCAATAAAACTGTTTTACCAACACCCCTAATACCAGTTACCAAAATATCAGGAGCATTATTTTCACTTGTTGACTGTAGAAGTTTTGTTAAATTACTTATTTCATGTGTTCTGTTAAAAAATTCCTCATCCGTTAAATTTTACTGTTCTCCATGGTAAACTAGACTTGATTACACAAGATAATTAGTTAATTGCGTAATAATTAGGTTATGTATAATATATAATTGCTTTTATGTTACATTAAAAGATATGTAAAAAAAACATGACTCTCGATTTAAAAATAAAAATAAATAATATTCCTACCCGTTAAGAATAGCTACATTAAAATCATGTAAATTATCTTGAAAATGAATGAAAACCACATTCATTTTGATAAAATTGAAAAAAATGACTAGATCAAATTTTCAAGATATTCCCTTAGTTCTGGAACCATCTCTTTTCATTGTAACCCATAATGTGTATCAAACATTACATTATCATAATTATGAGCATGAATATCCCCCATACCTTTAATGTCTCTCCAAGGAATTTCAGAATGTTCACTGATGAATTCATCAGACAATCTAGCCACAAATTCACCAATTTGAATAATAACTAATGCACATGCATCCTGATAATGTTCATTTTCCAGAAATAATTCTCTATCATCACCAAAATAAGCAATATGGCTATCAATTTTATCGCAGTAGTAAATAATTCTTAAAATAGTTTTTTTCATCTTTATCGTTCATAAATTAAAACTTTTGGATTCTAGTTAAAAATTCCTATCTGAACATCCCTTTGTAATCAAATCAACATGACATCCAAATTCCTCTTCTAACCTACGAATAATAGCACAATATTGAATCATTCCAATTAATCCACCAGTATCCATTATAAAATCTAAATCACTATTTTCGTTAGCTTCTCCACGAGCATAAGAACCAAAAATACTTAAACGAACTACTCCATATTCTTCAACAATAGGAATAGCAGTATTTTTAATTTCTTCAATAGTATAACTCATAATGAAACACATTCTAGGTTAATAATTAATATAAAAATTATTTATATATTAAATTTTTTGAAATTGCACAATTATGAAAAACACATTAAAATAAGTAATTAATATTCATGGCATGTTAAGAGTAACCCACCTTCTGTTTAACAGCATTCATCTAAGCGAACTACCTTGCCTACAACAGTGATCATCAGCAACTTTGTTCTTGCATCCTATGGGATAGCCGTTTCACCGATTCTTTTAATGTCCTCAATTTAATATCATCGTCAACCATTAAAAGCCGTGTCGTTTCTGCTCCATTGCCATACTTCTCAGCATACGTTTTTCAACGCCATAGTCTGTTTGATGGGCGGAGTTTCCTTAGTTTATAAAAACCAAAAGCTGTCTTTAACTTGCCATGAAAATAATTAGTAGTAGCAGGGCCTAGATTTGAACTAGGGATCTCGGGGTTATGAGCCCCGCGGGATCACCAGACTACCCCACCCTGC
>CACZPT010000169.1 GCA_902783085.1 uncultured Methanobrevibacter sp. | reverse complement strand
TAAAACCAAAAGTATTTAAGTCATCTTCCAATGATTGAGGATTTAAATCTTGAACTGCAACAGCAATTGAAGGATCAATGAATTGTTTTTTAGTGGTTAATCTAATTGAAGATTTAGAACGAATATTTGGAGACCATGCACCCACATCATCAATAACAAATAATTTTTTTAAAGCACCAATATATGAATAATATGTAATATTTGAAATATCCTCAAAATTATTTTGCACATCTGCAATTATTGTTGTATCCTTTGCATTTGTTGAAATATTTCTTGCGTAAGATTTAAGTATATTCATAACTCTTTTTGAATCTCTTTTAACACCACCAACCTTTGAAACATCCCCATTACAAATATTATCCAAATAAGAGTAAACAAGAGATAATTGGCCACGTTTTGATTTTTTCGCTAAACTTGCAGGCCATCCACCACGACATGCAGCAAAAATTAACTCTTCAATTGTTAAATCAGATTTTATACCGTCAATATCTAAATTGGGATTATCAAATAATTCAAGAATTGATATTTTTCCATTAGATTCTCCACTTTCATATAAACTCATTGACCTCATGACAAGCCTATGAATTCTACCCGCTCCAGAATGCATAATTTTTGATTCATCAACAACAGTGGATCCAGTCAATATATACAAACCATCTTCACCAATTTCATCAACAATATTTCTAACTGCATCCCATAATATTGGTGCTTCCTGCCATTCATCAATTAATCTAGGTTTTTCACCTTCCAATAATTTTGAAGGTCTAACATCTGCCCATCTTAAATATTGTTTTGATTTATCCTTATCTTATAACTTTAAAACACTATTAGCATGTTGTTCAGTTGCAGTTGTTTTACCACACCCTTTTGGACCAACTATTAATACTGCTCTAATAACATCTAAATAGAACTCTAATTCATCATCAACTAAACGTTTAATATAATTTATTGTAATCACCACCACAGCAACACTCACTTTAATACTTTGTAACTCAAAAGTCAAGTGCATTTTTTTCAATTTCCTATGGGTCGTTTTTCATGGTAGACAATAACATATAAATGTAAAACGCCAATATATTACTGAAAAATTTATTTTTTCCTATTTTTAGAATATCTCATCCTAACGACATTAAAAAGAATTACAAATATCAATATAATTATTCTCCAATACCATTCTATTGGAGCAAAAAGCAAACAATAGAGAAGAATTATACCTACAATCCCATGTGCAAGAAGATTTTTCCAATCAGTTAAATATATTTTTAAAGCTTCCATAATTTTCATTATAACACCATTAACCTTTAATTCAACCAACATGAAATGCTAATTAATCTTTGTTCAAACTAAAATCTGCATCGCCAGATGATTGATTTTTTAAGTAACAACCTTTTTAATATGATAATTCATTTAATTAATATTTAATGCAACTAAATACATTATTACAAACATCACCTAAAACCTATAAGGGAAACTGCCTTTATTTTTAAATTCTAATTGTAACCATCTAGCTAAAATTGGTTCAGATATTTGATATCTTTCATTTTCAAATTTAATTAAACCATGATTCTGTAAATTATTTAAATTTTTACTTAAAGAACCCGTTGAGACATTTAATTTGTTTGCTATCTCCATTCTTTTTAAAGGCCCCTCCAAAAGAGAAATAAAAATACATTGCTCACGATATGTTAATTTTGACCACAAATTAATCAGATGAGAAATTATCGCACCAATTTTTTCATCAAAATTCTTGATTACAATTTCTTCAGTTAATTCTACATTTTGAGGAAGCAGACAAGCAAATATGTTAACATATGATGGAATTCCAGATGTACAATGATAAAATCTTTCAAACCCCTCATCAGTGAACAATAAATAAGGCGCCTTTTCAGTTAAATAAGATTTAACAGTATCTTTTTCAAATGGATCTATATGAAATGTAAGCATTCTTCCTCCAAAAACACCCTCCCTACTTGCAATTTCAGATATCAAATTATCTTGTAATCCCATTGATCCCGAAAACAAATATGCAACATTTCTTTGATTTTGAATATGGCTTCTAAGTCTCCACAGAAATGAATCCATATAATCATCTAATTCTTTAATTATCTGAAATTCATCAATAAAGATAAGGAT
>CACZPT010000168.1 GCA_902783085.1 uncultured Methanobrevibacter sp. | reverse complement strand
GTGTGATATCCGAAAAGAACCGGACATCACCAACAAACATCCTGGAAATACCAGGAGAAGCCATTAGTAACAATAATGGCTTTAAAATGAATTTTCAAAATTCAAAAATCTTTTCAATAACAATATATGCAAATAAAAATATAAAAAACTTTCTAAAAGAAAAATATAACAATGTTAACAAATAATCAATTTTTGCTTAAGTTTCTAGCAGTGATAAAACTCAAAATAAAAAAATGGGATTTAAATTAAATCCTTTCAACTTTAACCGTGTTTCCCACTGAATAACCATTATACATGGATGTTATAATATATTCACCATGCATTAAATTAATATTTAAACTGGCAATTCCATTATTATCCGTTAAACGTTCATACACCACCCATTGATATTAAAAATTATATTAACATTAGCATAAGGATTACCAACTGAGTCGAATAATTGCGCTTTAAATTGGTCTGGAGTTCCATAAACTTTTGTAAAATCACTAGTATTAAAAATGGAGAGAACTTTAATATTATTTGAAATCATGAATTCACCATATTCAGCCGTAATAATATAATCCCCTGGATCTAAATTAATATTTAATTTAGCAACACCATATTCATTGGTTTTTCTAGTATATTTCATTCCATTGATATTGAATGTCACATTAACACCTTCACCAACAACAGCTCCTGTTGAATCAAGTACTGTAACCTCATATTGGGATGCGTTTTTATAATATTTAACTAAATCTGTATTATTAACAATTGGCGCAAGAACTTTTACAATATTAGATGCGGATTCATTGTTAATCGGGTTAATAGCAGTTAAAATATATTCACCCGGACTTAAATTAATATTTAAACGTGCAGTACCTTTTGAAGCAATATTACGAGTATATAATACTCCATTAATATTGAAGGTTACAGATGTTCCATTAGATAAATAATTGCTTTCAGTATCTCTAAATGTTGCATAATACTGTGTAGCATTTTTATAAATTTTTACAATATCTGATGAATTAATAGTTGATTTAACAGTTACTTTTGAGTTTGTAGTGTAAAAATCATATGTTGTTGTTACATTATAGACTCCAGGACTTAAATTGATTGCCATTGTTGCAATACCCATATCATTAGTTATCTTTTCGTATTCATTTCCATTTATTTTAATTTTAACTGTTGCATTAGATATTGGAGTTTGATTTGAATCTGTTAAATTAACAATTAAATTTTTGCTGCCCCCACATATTTTTCAACATCATCAACTCTTAAATTAAGTAAATTATCACTCACATATACTTCTAATTCATAGTTTTCATTGTCACTGCTAGCAGTTAAAGTATATTTTCCTTCAGTTGCTGCATTAAAACTGGTATTTGTTAAATTACCCCCATCTGATGAGAAATTTATGTTTCTTTTAGGCATTACAGCTTTAACATTTCCCAAATAAAAATCAGCAGTATAATTAGTTGACTGATTAATTTTTAAATAATAAGAGTCGACAGTGAAATTTAAAGTAATAATACTATCAGGAATTTCGAGATTTTTGATTTCATTAGACCAGTTTATATCATTTTGCCCCCACCAATTACCATTGATTGTGGTGTTGAAGTCTTTTATATAATATTTATCCAAATAAATTGTATAATTACTATTATTTACAAATACATTACTTACAACTTCGCCTTTACATCCATCTAAAAGAATTGCTCCACCATAAGGTGCATGATTATCGATAAAAGTATTGTTTGCTATTGTCACATTGGCATATGCAATAGCCATTCTTCCTTTACAGAGGTGTGCTGCTCCACCAAAATCATTAGCAGAATTATTAATAAATAATGAGTCTATATTCCTATTGTTCCAATCCACTGGTAAACTGCACCACCATAACTATCATCGTATCCATATGCAGTATTATTGATAAATGTGCAATTTTTAATATTCATTATTCCGCCATAATTTTTAACAGCACCACCATCACGATTTGCATGGTTATTTATAAATACGCAATTTGTAATATTGGCTGTTCCTCTATTAGTAATTGCTCCACCATCTGTTTGGCTAGCTACATTACCTATAAATATTGATGAATCAACTATTAAAACCGCATTACGTTCACTTGTGATAGTAGTTCCTTCAATATAGTTATTATTATAAAAAGAAGAGTTAGTAACAGTTAAAAATTGGCTATTGTGAATTACATTATCTGTGCAGTTAACAAAGTTTAAACCAGTTATTAAGACATTATATCCACTGACATCGAAAATTTTCGAACCAGTGAATGTTACATTACCATTTGCTCTGATAACAACATTATCTCTTGAAACAACTAGATTAGTATTGTTAACTCCAGTATATATACCTTCATTAATAACAATATTATCGTTGTCATCTAAATTTGATATCGCCGAATCCATTGAATAATAAGGATTATCAACTGTTCCTTGACCGCCAACGGTCGTATTATCACCCACATACCATGTAGTGTCATTAGCAGCTACAGCAGGCAGTATTAAAAATAAAATAAGTAATAAAAATAAAAGAAATTTTCTATTCATATTAATCACCAAAAGTTCGATATGAATAGATGTTTATAACAAGTAGTTTATTTATTTTTCTAAAGCTTCAATTCTCTTATCTATATCTGCAAGTTTTTCTTCAGTACACTTTTGAAATTCTTCGGAGGATTTTTTGAATTCCCTATACTCTTTATCAAGAGCATCAACAGAACTTGCAGTTTTAGTAAATTTCTTTTCAAGCTCATCTAAATCACGAGTTGTAGCAAGTGACCAGTTTTTAATTAATTCATCACTTTTCTCATCTAAAACAGCATCGATTTTATTAGAAAAAGCATCAATATTAATTCCAGACATATCAATATCACTTAATTTGACTTTAATTCTCTTGGTCATGGAATCAGATTTTTCACCGTCTTTTTCTAAATCTTTATAACCAGAAGTTCTATTAAGAATTTCGTTCATATGTGCATCAGCAGTAGTTGGAACATAATTACGTATTTTATTAAGAGTTTCAGGACGATTTAATAAATAATAATAAATTATAACTAAAATAGCAACTATTAATATTATAACAGCAACTACTTCCATAGCATCCATATAATCACCTATTTATTAAGTTTTTTTTCTTTAGCTTCAATTTCTTTAAGCATTTTTTCTAACTTTTTCTGTTCAGTTTGTGCTTCTAATCTAGCTAATCTTTCATTAATTTCACTATGCAAATATCCAATTTCATTCCTAGTTTCGGTAGTAGATTGCCTAATAGCTTTAAGACTATCTTGCTGATCTTTAGGCATTGGAATTGGATTATCCATTAATCTTTTAGATTCTATATCTTTTTCAACCATTGACATTTTTTTAAGTTGAATTTCTTTTTCAAGCATTGCAATAGAGTTTTTAGATTGAGAAACTTTTCTCCACTGAAATACAATGAAAAGCAAAACAATAGCTATGATAATAGCTAATATTATTATAAAAATTTCAAAAGGCATATTAGTTAAAAATGAAGAAACATCCATAAGTTGACCTCCGACTAATTTATAAACATTATTAAATATATTAACTTATAGTATAAAAAAGTGATGAATATGATTGACTCTTATATTAAAGCTGGAAAGATTGTTTCAAAAATACGTTGCGATGCATCAGAAATGATAAAAGAAGGATGCCTTATTTTAGATTTAGTTGAATATGTAGAAAGCGAAATATTAAAATGTGGTGGTGAAATTGCATTCCCATGTAATGTATCATTAAATGAAGTTGCAGCACATTATACATCTCCTGCAAATGATACAAATATTATTCATGCTGGAGATTTAGTTAAACTTGATTTAGGAGCTATGGTTGATGGTTATATAGCAGATTCTGCAATAACAATTATGGCTAGCGGAAATAAGGAAGAAAACTACACCCCGGATGAAATAAATCAACATGAAGAAATAATAGAAGCATCTGAAGCCGGTCTTGAAGCAGCAATAGCTACTGTAAGAGCAGGTGTTGAAATAGGTAAAATTGGTGCTGCAGTTCATGAAGCCATAAGCGAATATAATTTAAATCCAATATTTAACTTAACTGGACATAGTTTGGAACAATATAACTTACATGCCGGAATTTCAATACCAAATTATGATAATTCAGATCCTTATATCCTTGAAGAAGGCCAAGCAATAGCTATTGAACCATTTGCAACCAATGGTAAAGGATATGTAAATGATGCACCTGGACATTATATTTTTTCATACATGGCAAATAAACCATTTAGAATGAAATCAACACAAAAAGTCTTAAATTATATTAAAAATACACACCCATATGTTCCATTTTCAGGACGATGGATTACAGATAAATTCGGTGAACGTAGAGGATCAATTGCACTTAAACAATTATCAGAAGCAATGGCAATTTATCCATATGCACCATTAAAAGAAAAACAGGATTGTTTTGTAAGTCAAAAAGAACATACGGTAATTGTAGAAAAAGAAGGTTGTACAGTTACAACAATTTAAGAGACTAATTCTCTTTTTAACTATTTTTTTAAAAAAAAAGAAAAAGGAAAGAAGATTAGTAGATTGTAGGGATACGAACTCCCATTTTTGCTCTTCTTTCACGTTCTGCGGTATTTTTGTCTTTTTTACCTTTAGCTAATTTTTCAAGTAAAGGAAGACCTGGTTTTACATCGTCCATTGGTTTTGCTTCAATTAATCCAGCATCTACAGCTGATTTAAATATGCTTTCACCATCGTCAGTTCTGGTTAAAACAGTAGACCAACCGTCAGGTGATCCAACAGAACCAGTTGATACATCAGCCCATTCAGCAACGTAATCTTGACATACGTTACATCCAGCTTGTTCGTATCCGTGGGTTTCTTTAATAGCTAAACC
>CACZPT010000167.1 GCA_902783085.1 uncultured Methanobrevibacter sp. | reverse complement strand
TGTTGATGGTAAAGTATTTAATGGTACTGTTGTTGATGGTCATGTTATTGTTGATTTAACTGGTTTATCTGCTGGTGTTAAAGAAGCAGTAGTTGATTTCATTGGTACTAACGGTTATGGTAATGTAACACAAAGAGTTAGATTTGCTATTGATAAAGCTAATACTGGATTAGATATTAAACAAAGTGATAAAGATGTTATTGCTTATGTTAATTCTAATGCTAAAGGTAATATAATTTTATATATTAATGGTATGGAATATAATGCTCCTATCGTAAATGGTAAAGTTATTTTATCTAATGTATTGGATATTGGTAATAATAGTGTTATTGCAGTTTATGGTGGTGATACTAATTATAATGGTGTTTCTAATTCAACTAATATCAATATTCCTAAAGTAAGTGATTATAAAATTGATGTAAATACTAATGTCAATCGTGATAAAGTTACAATTGATGTGACATTACCTAGTGATATTAATGGTGTTGTATTAATTAATGTCGATGATGATGGTTATTATGCAAATGTCACTAATGGTAAAGCAAGTATTGAGTTAACTTATCCAAATAATGGTGTTCATAATGTTAGTGTAGAATATTCTGGTGATAATAAATATGGAAGTGCTAAAAACACTACTAAATTTATAATTGATTATAAAAAACCATCTTCACTTAATATGTTAATAGATAATAATACAATTGGAAAACCATTATCTGTTGTTGTTTTAGTTGAACAAGATGCTACTGGTGTTATTGTTCTTGAAATCGATGGTAAAAATTATACTTCCGGAATTAATGGCGGTGTATCTGAATTTACTATTGCTGATTTAAATGAAGGAAATTATAATATCAAAGCAACATATGATGGTGATAATAAATATGATCCAAGTATTACTAATGGTAAGACTTCAATATCTAAAATTAAGGATTATGATATTGATGTCAAACAAGCTGGTAAAAACATTACTGTCAGTCTTCCTAAAGATGCTGAAGGTATGGTCAATGTAATTATTGATGGTGTTAAATTCACAGGTAATATTGTTAATGGTACTATTACTATTAATCCTTATTTAGCATTAGGATCACATAATATTTCTATTATCTATGATGGTGATAATAAATATTCATCAAATGAATTCCATTCAGAAATTAATTTAATAAATGGTATTATTATTACTGCACCAGTTCTTGTTAAATATTACTCTTCACCTGAAAGATTCTATGTACATCTTGAAGATTATAATGGTGATGATGTAGTTAATACAACAGTATCTATTACAATTAATGATGTTACTTATAATAGAGTTACTGATGAACATGGTGTAGCTTCATTAGCAGTTAATTTAGATGCTGGTTCATATCCAGTATTTGTTTCAGTTAATGATAATAATAATGAAATTTATAATAATACCATATCATCTGCTGTTATAGTTAATCATACAATTTATGCTAATGATATTGTTAAAGTATATAAAAATGGAACTCAATTCTATGCATTGTTCCTTGATGCAAATGGAAAACCATTAATGAATACAAATATATCATTTAACATTAATGGAGTATTCTATAATAGAACTACGAATGCTTCTGGATGGGCTAGATTAAACATTAATTTAGATAAAGGAGTTTATGTCTTAACTTCTATTAACACTGTAACGGGTGAGTTAAAATCTAATATTGTTCAAGTTATTTCAAAGATTGTTGAAAATAATAATTTGATTAAGTATTATCATAATGATTCACAATTTAGAGCTAGAATATTGGGTAATGATGGAAATCCAGTTGGTGCTGGTAAAGAAGTTAAATTTAACATACATGGTGTTTTTTACACAAGATACACTGATGAAGATGGTTATGTTAATCTTAATATTAATCTTGGTCCTGGTGATTATATTATGACTACATATTATGAAGATTGTTGTGAAAGTAACCATGTTCATGTTTTACCAGTACTTTTCACTGAAGATTTACTTATGAAATATAATGATGGTTCTAAATTTGTAGCTCATTTATTAGATGGTAAAGGTAACCCTTATGCGAATCAAATTGTTAAATTCAATATAAATGGAGTAATATATGAAAGGACAACTGATAATTTAGGTAATGCAAACTTGAGTATTAACTTACAAAGGGGTCAATATATTATTACATCAACATATATTGGTGAAAGTAATTCAAACACAATTGTTATTTATTAGGAGTAATTTTACTCCTACTTTTTGAGAGTGTTCTAAAACTCTCAAATTTTTTTCTTTTTTTGCGAGTGTCTGCCAAAATTAATTTTTGATTTTTACGAAAAAAGTTTAGGTCTATTTTTTACTATTTTTCAAATATTTTAATTATAGTTCTCGACATTAAATATTTATAGTATTATTGATATAATATAAACATGGGAAGAAATATTTTAATTAATAAAGAAATACCT
>CACZPT010000166.1 GCA_902783085.1 uncultured Methanobrevibacter sp. | reverse complement strand
ATATTCAATGTATGTGTGGTGGCATTGTTAATAATAAGTATTTTAATCATGGGATTTGCCGAAACATTATCTTCCATTGTACCTATTTATTATGCACAAAATGATTTTTATAACCTAAATCATATTGTGAGAAATTCAGTTTTAATAACATTAATCTCTTCACTAATATTTACGGTATTTCTGTTCGTGTATCCTGATGGATTATTAATCTTTTTCAAACTTCATCAAGTGCCTAATGATGGATTAGTGGAAAATGCAATTAGACTATACTCATTAGCATTCATACCTATGGCATTTTCAACTATGTTGTTGTTTTATTATGAAGGAATTGAAAGAACTGTGGAATCTGGGATTATTACAATCATTTCAGAGTTTCTCGGACCGTTAATCTTTACATTCATATTATATCCATACATGGGCATCACTAGTGTTTGGATATCTTTCCCGTTAGGTTTTGTCCTATCAATAGTTGTTGTTGCCATTTATGTAAAAATAGTTGAAAGAAATGACAGCGAATATTATGGACTGTTTTTCATTAGAAAAGGTTTAATCGAAAAAACTAGAAATTATACTTTAGAAAGCAAAAATGACAATATGAAATCTGAAATGTTCAATCATTTAGAAAGTTTGAATGTGGATAATTCATCTATTGAAACATTGGGTAAGATAATAAACACTATTTTTGATTCAAACAATGAAAAAGTCCATGTTGAAATATTATTAATTGATTATGGTGATAAAATAAGTATAAATATGAAAGATGAAGGAAAAAGAGAAGTATTGAAAGATATTGAAAAATCCTTTTCGCAAGATAACATCAAAGTTAGTGAAGTGCTGGGATTTAATAATATAGAATATGTAATTAATAGGCACTAACTAATTTTTCTTTATCTTTCTTATTGAATATTTAAAAAGGTATTAAAACCGGATAGTATAAGAATTTCTTTTATTGTATCATTGACTTTTATTATGCTGGAAATCCCTTGAGGTTTTAATGTTTTTTCAACTTTAACCAGTACTCTTAAACCAGCACTAGAAATATATTCCAAATCGGTGAAATCAATAATTAACGAATCAAAATTGCCGATTTCATCCATTATTTCATTTTCAAAATCAGGTGCAGTTACTGTATCGATTTTATCTTTAACAGTAACAGTTAATTCTTTTTCATTATAGTTTTTTGTAATGTCCATTTTATATCACTTAAATAATATATATAGTTTTAAATTAATTAAACTTTTGTATTTGGAAACATTTCATATTGAACTACTTACTAAGATTAAAAATAGTTGCAGAATTCAGTTATTTATGTCTGTCTAAAAGTACAAGGGTCATGTCATCAAATTGGTCTTCAGTTCCTGTAAACTTATCAATGTCTAGAAGTAGTTTTGTAATTACTTTATTTTCAAAATTATGATTATTCAAAAAGTCAATAACTCTGCTTTCTCCATAAAATTCATCATTTGAATTTTTTGCATCAGTTATTCCGTCAGTATAAACTATTATTCCTTTGGAAATATTAATTTTTTCTGTTTTGAATTCATAGTCCTTCATAATTCCTAAGACAATGCCATTATTAACTTTTAAAGCTTTGAATTGTCCATCTTCCATAATTAGGGGAGGATTGTGTCCTGCATTGGAAAAAGTAATGTTTTTTGTTTTATTATTGTAAATTCCTAACCACAATGTTACGAACATGCATTCGGTGTTGTTTTCACATAATTGGTTGTTAAGCATATATAATACTTTTGAAGGATCAGTTTCACTTTTCAATAATTGTTTAATTATTGATTGGGTGATTGTTGAAAGCAATGCTGCGGGAACTCCTTTTCCAGATGCATCTCCAATTATGATGGCAACATTGTCATCATCTATAGGATAATGATCATAAAAGTCACCACCCACCTCTTTTGCAGGTTTTGAAAATCCATAAATTGTATAATCTTCGTTTTCAATGCTATGGGTTGGCAAGTTTGATTTTTGAATTTTATCTGCAATGTCGAGTTCTGTTTTTATTCTTTCTTTTTCACTTTCAATTTCATGAATATTTTCTATATACTCATTAGTATAGTTAATTAAATCAGTATAACTGCGGGCTAACATTCCAATTTCATCTTCTTTATTCAAATAATTAGAATATATATCAATTAATCCTTCGGATTCGATTTTATATCCTTTTTTAACAAATTTTTCAATTTTTGAAAATGATGTTATTGGATAAATCACTTCGTGTTCCACATACTTCAAAACAGCAACGGATGGGATGAAGAATATTATTAATAAAATATCTATGAATATCATAATTGATAACTTAACTTCATAAAAGTCAATAGGAAGAATTTCATCGACAGCTGTAATAAATGTGTGGTCTAATGAAATTACCATTCCAAGAATTACAATAATCAATGTTGCTAAAAGGAAAATGTTCATTATCTTTTCAGGTATTGAGTTGAATGTTATTTCAGATATCTTTACTGTTATAGGTTTGGTGGTGTATAAAAATATTAAAAATGTAAGAAATATTGCTTCAACTAGTATAATTGTTTTGCTTATGTCGAAATAGTAATCTGTTATTAATATTGTCAATGTAGAGATTGCCAGAACAATTCCGATTATCTGATATAATTTTTTGTTTAATTTTCTTTTAGACTTTTCTGGAACATGGACAAAGTCAATTCTTCTAGATATCCATATTCCAATTATTCCAAATATGAATCCTGAATTAATAAAATTAATAAAATATCTGATTCCAATTTGTATATTAATGGAAACTGTTTCTGGATGCATCAAATAAAATAGTTTTTTGTTTATCAAGGCAAATAATAGTGAACAAACTATAACTATTCCTAAAAATAGGAAGATGCTGGATGTGTTGTTTAATTTAGGTTTATTGATTATGGGTCTTGATTTAAGTGGTTCATACCATAATTTATATGCTAAGAGTGAAATTCCTAAACTGAGAATTTCTGAGGTGATTGTTAATCCTAAATTATAACCTCTGATTAAGTCACATATTGTATTTGCCAAAACGGAACCTATGGCACCATAAGGTCCGAATAACAATCCTAAAATAGCTAACAGTCCTACATGGGGAGAGAATCCTTCACCAAAATTTTCACCCATCATAAAATAATAGGACCCCAAATTAAAAATTAACATCAATATAAATGGCAATATTATTTTTTTTATTTTTTTATTCATTTTAACACTTATTTTACTTTTAATTTGAATTCCTATAATAATAATATATTTTCATGGTTATTATATTTTTAAGTGTTGTGTGTGAAAATATTCATTAAAAAATAAGTTGGGATGTTATTTTTTATTATTTTGGGCTGCTTCAACTTGATTTGATGTATGGATTCCAATTCCATTATTTAATTGTAATTGGATGTTGATGTTGAATATGTTTGTTTTTCAAATTATTTGCATCAATTCAAGTAAAAATATTCTAAATTATGGATTAATTGATAATCGATGAACTTTAGGATGGGGATAGCAAAGTAATTCTACTTGTGAGCTGTAGTGGCCCGTGAAGTAAGAATCCTTGATTTCTATAAGCAGAGGTAATTCAACAAAAGCAATTAATCTGATATAAAATTAAAAATAAAGCCTAATCTGGGGACTGTCATAAACTTTATAAAACAAAAAAAAAGAATAGATGATATTAGGATATATAAAATTATTGACCAAAACACTATAAATGACATGGTAAAAGTTAACAATATTATTTTATATGCTTGGAATAAGAATAATTTGGAGGATTAATATACTATGAATGAATCTATTAAGGAACACTCTTGGATTCCATTAATATTGGTTGCTTGTGCTTCATTTATTATAGCTTTGGATACTACATTTTTGAATGTAAGTATTTCTCAGGTTGTCGCTGATTTGAATACTGATGTAAGTACCATTCAAATGACCATGGCATTTTATACTCTCATCACTGCCACATTCATGTTGCTAAGTGCCAAGCTTCAGGACATAGTTGGTAAAAAGAAACTGTTTTTAATCGGTGCTGTACTTTATGGTGTCGGTACATTTACTGCAGCAATAAGTTCGAATGCTATTATGTTATTTGCTGGATGGGCAGTGGTAGAAGGTATTGCCGGGGCATTAATGTTGCCTGCTATCATTTCCATAATAAGTGGAACATATTCTGGTGAAAGACGAACATTTGCTTTGGCAATCGAGAGTGTAATGGTTGTAATTGCAGCTGCTATCGGTCCACTCTTCGGCGGTATTATGACAACATTTCTCAGTTGGAGATATGGATTTGCATTTGAATTAATAATTGTTGTCCTTATTTTAGCAATGCAAAAGAAAATACCTAATTTTACACCTACAGAATCTAAAAGTGATTTGGATATTACAGGATCTATAATTTCAATTATAGGTCTTTTTTTGTTAGTCATTGGTATTTTAACATTATCTGAAGATACCACTGCCAGCATAGTTGCAATGGTTTTGGGTGTAATTGCCTTGGTAATCTTTGCATTGTTTGAAATCAAAAGAAAAAGGAAAGGCAATGTGCCTTTGCTTGATATTGAATTATTTAAAGACAGAAATTTACGTGTAGGAACTGTCATCATGTTATTAACATATCTTGTAATGGAGGGGGGATTGTTTTCACTTTCCCTGTATTTACAAAGTGTATTGGAGTTATCTGCATTCAATACAGGTTTGACCATGCTTCCGTTGACTTTAAGTTTGCTTATTTTTGCGGTAGTGGCTCCAAATTTATCTGAAAAATTGAATCATAAGACACTCATAGCAATAGGAAGTATACTGTCCATAATTGGATGTCTGATGTTAAGCTATCAGTTTAGAATGAATACAACAATGCTTGATTTAATGCCTGGAATGTTTGTATTGGGTGCGGGTCTTGGTTTTATAATGGCTTTATGTGTGGATATTGCTTTAATCAATATTCCTTCTGAAAGTCATAATAATGCATCGGGTATTACTTCAACCGGCCAGTCATTAGGTGAATCAATGGGTACAGCAATTATCGGAATAATTCTAATTCTTGGAATTATGGGTGGTATTAGTAATGCAGTCGATCACTATGCACCCGAACATTCAGGAGACGAACAATTTCATCAAGATATCTATGATTATTTCCAAAAAGTTGGTAATATGAATGAGATTAGATTACAAGGCAGTACTGTCGTGACTATTGTAGATGAGATTTTTCAGGATGCAATGGCATTCGTAATGCAGATAACTGCCATCCTGATGGGAGTTGTTTTTATTCTGACATTGAGGTTAAAGGATAAAAATATTAAAAAATGAGAGTTTATCTCTTGTTTAGCTTTCTTTTTTTAATATAGTATATCTTTAAAAGTTTTTACCATATTTGTATGTTTGAATTTTTTTTGAAGCATTAATAGTTGTCAGTTGCTTTTGATTTATTTTAAATATGTTGTGCACATGTATATTAATGAATTTCAAGTCAATAAGATAGATTGATAAAACTTTATACTCACAAGAGAATAAGGATAAAAATGTTGAGTAATAAACTATAATCAGTTTTGTGAATTATTATGTATTTTTCACTGATTTTTTCTTGTAAAACACTGCAGATAATACTAAAATTAGTATACTAAGCAATATATAAATTATAAATTCAAATTGATTGGCTTTCATAAATAAATCAATTATTCCAATTACCCAGATGATTATTAAAAATATTGGAAGAATGTATTTTATAATAGCTGTCCAAATAAAACCAACTTTCATTCTTGTTTTTTCATTTAAAACTGGAATGATTTTTTCAGCACTATAATACCATCCAAATATTATACATTGGATTGCTATTAAAAGCAATATTGCGAATTTATTAATAAATCCGTCTACAATTTCAATAAGATAGCTGCTTATTCCACATGTGAAAATCAGTGAACCTAAACATCCGATAATGCTTAATATGGTAACTAGTTTTTTGCGACTTATATTGTATTTTGATGAAATTGAATATATTATTGGTTCAAAAAATGCGAATGCTGAGCTTATTCCTGCAAATAATATGGCTAAAAAGAATAAAGGTGCCAAAATATGCCCCATAACCCCCATTAAACTAAATATTTTTGGAAATGCCACAAATATTGGGGTGTCCGTTTTAGTACTGATTTCTAATTTTCTCCATTTAGTACACATCGTCTAATCCAGCGTATGTTGTTGAGTGTTATTCTGT
>CACZPT010000165.1 GCA_902783085.1 uncultured Methanobrevibacter sp. | reverse complement strand
GGTATTTCTTTATTAATTAAAATATTTCTTCCCATGTTTATATTATATCAATAATACTATAAATATTTAATGTCGAGAACTATATTTACTAGAAATATTAGATCCAAATGGACCAGAAATAATTGATCTTTTTTCATTTGAAGCAATATCTTCAAGTGTATAAATACCAAAATCAGAACTTATTTCACCAAAAATACTAGTAAATGTCTTCCTTGAGAAACTCAAAAATTATGGGGTTTAAATAAAAATTCAACTGTTCGGAAAATCCGAACGGTTCAAACTGAAGGAAATCGTGAAGTGACAAGACAAACCACATTTTACAATTTAGACGCTATTATATCTGTAGGTTATAGAGTAAACTCTAAAAATGCAACACATTTTAGAATATGGGCAACAAGTATTTTAAAGGAATATATGATTAAAGGATTTGTTTTAGATGATGAACTTTTAAAAAATGGTACTCGTTTTGGTAAAGATTACTTTGATGAGCTTTTAGAAAGAATTCGTGAAATTAGGTCATCTGAACGAAGAGTATATGAAAAGGATACAGATATTTTTGCAACATCTTTTGATTATAATCCTAAAGCAGAAATCACAATTGATTTTTTCAAAAATGTTCAATCTAAATTACATTATGCAGTTTCAGGTTTAACACCACCAGAAATCATAAAAACTCGCGCTAATAGTGAAAAAGAACATATGGGTTTAACAACATGGAAAGATGCTCCTAATGGTAAAATCATGTTAAGCGATACAAAAATTGCAAAAAATTATTTATTTGAAGATGAAATTTCAGAACTTAACCGTATTGTTAATATGTATTTAGATTATGCAGAAAATCAAGCTTCAAGACATAAACCTATGTCAATGAAAGATTGGGCTGAAAGATTAGATAGATTCTTAGAATTCAATGAATATCTAATATTAAATGGTCGTGGGAGAGTTTCTAGAAAAGCCGCTGATGAGTTTGTAAAAATTGAATTTGAAAAATTTAAACCAATACAAGATAAAAATTATAAATCTGACTACAATAAATTTGAGGAAAAAACAAGAAGATTACTTCTTGAAAAATAATCTTTTTTTTTCAATATTCATTCCATAATTTTTATCAGGGTTTTAGTGCCGGAAATCGATAAGGTTGCGAACTATACCATACGTTTTATACGAATTGCCTGTTATAATATGAATTTTTTACTAAAGTATAGTTAAAAGCCTGTTCCCCATTGAAATTAACATGCCAATGCTTGAAGATAAGTTAAATTAAAATATGGTTGATGTGTTGAAGTTGTCTTAAATTCATAAGATTTTTAAGATGCATCAGTTAAAATGTGAAATTGATTGAATTGATTTGAGTAAGATGGATTCACAACTTCCGATTATCTCAGAGAATGCATATTTCACAAAAATTATAACTACTTAAATGAAAATTGAAATCCCGTATCCATTTTTAGCACAACTATTAACCTACCATATTAATTGCTTTGAGTATGCTATATTGGTTTTAACTTGTAAAATTAACTTTATTTAAAACAAAAATGTTTAAATCCTCTAATTTAAATTAATATTGATTAATAATTTTTAATTAATAAATTCAACATTAAAAAGAAACAATATTAAATATTAAAAATAGTATCATAAATAAAACTTTATGGGGTATTTTAGTAAAATAGTATTGTATATAAAACTATTTAACATATTTTAATAAAATAGTATTATATATAAAACTATATATAATGCTGTTGTCAAATAACATTTCATACTAAACAATTAACGGAGAAACAACATGGTCAATAGAGAACTATACATGAAAAAAGTATGTAATTTCATTAATAAAGATGTAATAAAAATAATTACCGGAATAAGACGTTGCGGAAAATCTTATTTATTCAAATTAATCATTCAGGAACTTAAAAAAAGAGGAGTAGACGAATCCAATATTCTATTGATAGACTTGGAATTACCCAAGTATAATTCCATAAAAACAAAGGAGCAACTGGATGAAATAGTTCTAAAATTTCTTGAAAACCATGAAGAAAATGTTTATTTATTATTCGACGAGATTCAAAATGTATCAGAATGGGAAAAAAGCATCAACAGTTACTATAAGCTTGACAATACAGACATTTATATTACTGGATCAAATTCCAAATTAATGTCTAAAGAATTCGCAACATTATTGACAGGACGATATGTAAATATAGAAATGTATCCTTTTTCAATCAATGAATTTTTAGATTATAAAAACGAACTAAAACAACCCCCATTCATAACAAATGAACTTAACACCGATTTAGAAAATTATTTTGAAGAATATCGCCAGTATGGGGGAATTCCACTTACAATTGCTTCAGAAAATGACAAGGAATTAATATTGAATGGAATATACTCTTCAATTGTCTTAAATGATATTGTAGAAAGGTACGAAATTAGAAACATTGGCATTTTTAACCGAGTTGTAAAATATATCCTTGAAAATACCGGAAATCTAATATCTGCAAATGCAGTATATAAATATCTAAAACATGAAAACTTAGAAATAGGTAAACCGACAATTTACAATTATTTGGATTACTTAGAAAATGCATATCTAATTTCAAAAGCATCCAAAGAGGACATAGTTGGAAAAAAAGAGATTATAGGATCTGAAAAAATTTACCTGCTGGACACAGGTTTTTACAAATCCCAACTTGATGAAAAACAACAAAACATTGGCCATATTTTAGAAAATATTGTATTCATTGAATTAAAAAGACATGGATACAAAATTACTGTTGGAAACATAAATAATTACGAAATAGATTTTGTATGCAAAAAAAACAATCAAAAAATGTATATTCAAGTTGCATATTTGATGGAAGATGATGAAATTATTGAAAGAGAATTTAAACCATTGCTAATGATTAAAGACAATTATCCAAAATACGTATTGTCAATGGATAAAATTCTACAACCCCAAAATGGAATTAAACATATGAATATAATTGATTTTATAAAAAACTTCAATCATGATGAAATATAATAATAATGGATAATTACAAGATACCTTAAAAAAATCTAACATATATTTCTATAAAAAAATATACAAACCAAATAATACAAACTATAAAGCATCATGATATACTTTCAGCAGCATTTTTGTGATTTAACCTCGAAAAACCAATTTATGTTGAAATTATCTAAATTTTGCAGGAATATTTTCATTATTTGAACTATCAGCTTAAGAATTCCTTAATTTATTGATTAACTTATTAATTTGCTCATGATCAAATGCAGAGATTATTGCTTGGATTTAGGAAAAATTGATGTAATTAATAAAGAAATAAATGAATGAATTATCCATACTGATATTTTTATGTTTATGCTTTCATGGAAATACAAAAGTATAAGTGGATATTATCTAGTCATATCCAAGTTTATATAATCTAGATTTAGCTGCATCACGAACGGGATATTCTCTTATAGTTATGTGCTCCCAACTATCAATACTTTCATATTCGCTGTGTGCATATAAATAAGGATCATTATTAGCCACATCTCTTAAAACAGATTCATCTTTAATTATTCTAACTACATGAATACGGACAGATGGATTGGGATCGTTTAATGCAAAATAAGATAAAGCTTTTTTATCAGTGATGTTGTCAATAAACTCTATACGAACACTATAATCAGATATATTTTTAACAATATCTATTACATAAGAACAATCTTTAATATTTTTAAGAGATTCTATACGAACATCACTACTAGAATCATTCTTAGCAATGTCGGCTAAAACAGACTCATCACTAATATTTTTAACAGCCACTTTTCAAACATCACTACTAGAATCATTCTTAGCAATGTCGGCTAAAACAGACTCATCACTAATATTTTCAACTGCTTCTTCACGAACACCAGCATTAGAAGCATTTTTACCCACATCTGCTAAAACAGACTCACCACTAATTTTATGGATAGCTTCTAGACGAACACCACTATCAGAATCATTTTTAGCCACATCTCTTAAAACAGATTCATCACTAATCTTACGGATAGCTTCTAGACGAACATCAGCATTAGAAGCATTTTTAGCAATATGACTCAAAATAGATTTATCCCTAATTTTATGGATAGCTTTTAGACGAACACCACTATCAGAATCATTTCTAGCTACATCTGCTAAAACAGACTCATCACTAATCTTTTTAACAGCCACTATACGAACTTCACTATCAG
>CACZPT010000164.1 GCA_902783085.1 uncultured Methanobrevibacter sp. | reverse complement strand
TTATACTTTTCATCTATTTTATTTTATACTTTTCATCTATTTTATTTTATACTTTTCATCTATTTTATTTTATACTTTTCATTAAATTTGATTTATACTTTTCACAATATAAAATTTATGTTTTTCAACGAATTTATTTTATACTTTTCATATTATTTAATTCATTTTTCTGAACCTATCACACAAATTAATTAGCAGTTCTTTAATATTTATCCTTTAATTTAAATTTTAAAATAGATTTATAGGATTATGATTAAATCCATTAATATTTTTTGTAAGACATATTCAATTTGCAATAATAAATCTAATCAACCTGAATTTAGAGAAAAGTTATATTTTTGTGGATTTAAACCACTAGGAAATTATGAGTTGGATTTTCGATTACATAAACCTAATGATCATTTTAAGAAGGTAAACACTCTTCAAGAATGTCTTTATTGTGGATATATCAAATAATTTAGAAGAAAAAACTATCTACTGGCAGTTACTATTACTCAAGAAGTGGAAAGACTATCCATCAAATCTCCAGACTATATCGAAATGGAAAAAGAAAACAAATAAAATTAAATGAAGAATTGGGAGAACTTAGAGGAGAAATAAGCTATATTAAAACAGCTTTAGGAGATAAGTTGAAATAGCTTGTTTCAATATTTTTATCTACGGAAAATAATAAGGATTGATTTTTGTGACAATTACAAATAATCATATTTTCCTTTTACTTTGTTAAATTGAAACTCTTTAATTTTAGATACTCCTTCATAGCAATCTCCATCAAATGTAATGAAATCTAAAAGAATATCATTTCTTAAATTAAAGTCATGGGCATCAAGAGCAATTTCATCATCCGGAGGATGAACATTAAGAGACACCAATTTCTTTTTTAAATAAAGGTATTTGTCAACTCTTTTGCTAGTTAATAAAATATTATTTTCCCATTGATTTTTTCTAGAATAAACTAAATTTTTCAAATCATCTAAGCAAGTTTGAATAGCTTGATTAAAAGAATTGTATGTTGGGAATCTTTCATTGATATAAGTATCCCAAAATATTTTCAAAGAGCTTAAAATCTGGTCTTGTTTTTTGCCATCAGAATAATTTCTCGTAACATATCTTTTTAAATCATTGAATTTGAAATTATGGAAATTTTCAGGCTTTATATCATTGGCCAAATCTTTATAGAAATTAACTAAAATTTTCCTTTTGTTTTTAAAAACATCCTTATATTCACTTTTAACAAGATTTGACCAATAAATATTATCATATTCCCTAAAACCACCATTAACTTATTGTTTAGGGGATCAATAGAAAAAATATATGCGATAGAAACGTTAGTATCCACAAATGAATTCAAAAAGATTTCTCCTCAATTATCCTAATAATGAATTGGATATATCAGACAATGCTTCTTTATTATACTTTTCACTAGGTTCATATATTTCAGTGTAGAATAATTGTTCAACATCAATTAACTCGGAAGAAAATTCATCATATTTCAGTTCATATTCCTCATTGGAAGAGTCTTTTTTGAATTGTACAAGATTATAAAAAGAGTCCAGTAAACCTTTAATAATTGAGAGGTTATACAATAATGATTTATTATCTAAAATATGGAATGCCATATCTTTAATGGAAGAAAAATCATAGTATTCATCTTCAAAAAAAATCAAGATTGGATAGGATATTTTCTGCATCATTGAATGAATCCTTTAAATTTCCAATCAAATCGTCTAAAGAAGGTTCATTGTTTTGAATTAGGATATTTTCAACAGTTGAATAAATCTTTTCAGCTAATTCTCTAAAGGCATTAATGAATGAATCATAAATATTTCTGGGATTGTAAGCATATCCATTACCTATAGTGCCATAAACATTTTTATTGGAAAACATGAGATTCAAAACCTCCTTTTTTAAGTTAATTTAGAATTCATCAATTATTTTCTTTATTTTTTCAAAATTTTCATCGGATGTAACATCCACAATGGTTTTATGCAATAATCTGTCTTCAATGCTTCTGTTGGATAATGAAATAATGTCTACTTTTGCATCATCATTTTTAGGATCTTTAACTTTGTCCCTTACTGCAATTTGTAATGTAACAATATCAACATCTTTATCTTCAAACTCTTCTCTAAGTTTAACAAGAAATTCTTCACTTACAAAATCATTAATGTTCAATCCATAAGCTTTAGATTGAAGTGTGTTCCATTTCATTTACATTACCCCATAAGAAAAAATAATCTTGATTAATTATTATATATCCAAATTATATAAATCATTTTCCTAAACAGATATGATAACTATTTTTTCCAAGATTATATAATGGATATATGAATTTTAAAGTATTTAAAATTAATCATTTCTCTATTTAAAGTTCAAGATAAACTAGAATCCTATTTTAAACAATGTATATAATTCTACAAACTAAAATCAATATTATATGTAAAGAACAATAATGAAAAAATATCATATCTCTACAATTCAATTCAAAATCTTTCTTTTCTAATCAGCCATACACCTATTGCATTTTTTTATAAAATCTTTCGAATCTTCAATTTTCAATAGGTAAATATTAGTGTTAATTTTATCTATTTTAATCCATAAGTATGTTTTCTTCTAACCTTAATTTACCTTTACCACATTTAGGGCATTTTGAAGACTCATTTAAATAAACCATTAACATTACCACTTAACGGTGGTGAATATGGATTATGGAGCTTATAATTCTTCTGTGCAGTTTTTGGATTTTTGGTTGGATAACAATAAGTGTTTTGTTGAAAATTAATGAATAGTTCATCATAATGTTTTTGGGTTAAAATATATCAATTGAATTCCGGTTATAAATGTCCAGATTATCATTGTATAAACGGATAATCTTTCAAATACGGGCATGTAAATATTTTGCATATTGAAAAACAATATCCAAAAGGATATTAATCCTATTACTCCTAAAACTAGTGTGGTTTTTTGATATTTTCCAAAATTGGACATGGATTTTGAAATTACTATAAGCAGGATATTTCCTCCAAGTATTGCCATAACGGCACCTAATGTGTGGTATCCTGAAGTTAAAGGGTTTCCGCCATGAATTAAACCAACGATAATAACTCCGAATGAGGTTATTAATGTTAATATGTAAAAAATTTTTTTATTTTTAATAATATGATTTTTTAGTTCATAAAAAGTGCCAAATATTAATGCAAGGCCAATTAAGACAAAAGCACTGTTCATAAGTAAGCTTAATGGGGAGTTGCTTCCAGTTATTCCAAGCTCGGATATTGTGTGGAAAATATATGTATCTGGAATGCTTGCATTAAAAAATATTGCGCTGATTGCTTCTGCTATTATATAATAAATACTGGCAAAGATAAAAACATTTCCGGCGATTCTAGTTTTCATATTTAATTTTATCTTGTTTATATTAGAAATAATTTTTCAATATGATTTTAGAAATATTTAAATTAATTAAAATTATAATAGTTAAATATGAATAAGTATAATTTGTACATAATTTTACTATTAATTGTTATTATTTTATTGGTGGGTCTGACTGTAGCGGCTCCAATTTTGTCAAAAGACAATACAAAGATAACATTGTTGTCAATGGATGATGTAGGTGTCGGTGATAATATTGGTGTGATGCTTTCAGATTCAAACGGTAAGCCTATATCCAATGCAAATATAACTGTTCAATTTAATTCTCTAAATAAGACTTTCGTGACGAATAACGATGGTGTTGCTTATTTTAGTTTTGATTCATCAGGAGATTATGCAGTCACATGTACTTATGATGGTGACAGCGGGCATAATTCCAATTCAACATCATTTAATATACATATTAATGAGCCTTCTTCTGCTTCATCAAGTTCCAGTAGTTCAAGTAGTTCCAGTAGTGATGATGCACCGTACATATATCTTAATGGTGAATATCATCGGGCAAATCATGTTGATGATGAAATTAATGGCTGGGATCCTTCACAACATGAAACCGATCGTGAAAGTGTAGGTAACGGTTATCAAAGAGTTCGTTACGATGATGGATATGTTAGGGTTATTGACAGAAATGGATATGTAGTCAGTTATGGTTATGCTTAAATTTGGTTGTGAATGTAAACTTCTGCTAATTTAGTTTTTAATTTAAATTCTCTTTTTGAAGGATTAAAAGAATAGCAGTCATTGAAACATCAGCCGTAAAATATGGGTGATAATCTGATATTATTCAATTATTGTTATCATATTTCCGATGCTATATCCATTATAGCTGCTTGTAATGGTATATATGCCAGGTGCTAAGTTGATGTTTAGTTTAGCTGTTCCATTGGAATCTGTAGGTCTTTTATATAATACGCTATTAATGTTAAAGCTGACATTCTGATTTGCAAATGGATTTCCTTTACCGTCAAGTAATTTTGCTTCGAATTTTGATTTATCCTGATAATGCATTGTTAAATCTTTTGTTAATAATATTGGTAATACTTTAATATTGTTTGATATCATTGAATCTTTATATTCTGCAGTAATCACATATTCTCCAGGGTTTAAATTGATATTTAACTTAGCAATACCTTCACTGTTGGTCATGCGTTTATAAAATACTCCATTAATGTTAAATGTTACTGTTTCATTGACCCCTACAGGTTTTCCATCATCGCCAATAACTTTAACGCTATATTGGGAATCATTTTTATAATATTTGACTAAATCCTTGTAATCACTAAATCTGGCCAGTACCGTGATATTGTTTGAAGACATTTCGTTGCTTTGCGGGTTAATGGCTGTTAAAATATATTTTCCAGGATCCAGGTTAATATTTAATCTGGCCAAACCTTTATTTCCGCTGATTTTACGTTCATAAAAGACACCATTTATATTGAATTTAACTGTTGTTCCGCTTGCAAGGTAATTGCCGTTGTTGTCATGGAAAGTTGCGTAATATTGGGTTGAATTTCTATATGTTTTAACAATATCTGTTCCATTAACTGTTTTTAGGATTTTTACTGTTGATTTGACTTTTACATTATCGCATGATGTAGTAACAGTATATGTTCCTGGATTTAAATTTAAAGCGATGCTTGTCTCTCCGTCTTCATCGGTTATTTTAGTATATGTGATGGCATTGATATTTATGTTAACTTTTTTGTTTGCAATGACAGTGCCCTTTTTATCTGTCACGACAATAACAAACCTTTCGGGATTGGTATAATATTTAATGACGTCAGGCGCAATAATATTTATCTGGGATTCTACTTTAAATGTTGATGTGTTTTGTGATTTGTTGAAATTCTTATCTCCTGTCAGTTTGGCAAGAATTTCATATGTGCCTTCAGCCAATCCATTTGAAATAGTAACATTATTTTCAACCACTTTATATTGAACGCCATTGATTGTAACGCTGACATTTCCTGTGGAGTTGATAGGGTTTAGACTGATGATGATGTCGTCGCCAACATCATATGTTTTATTTACATTAATTTCAATAGCTGAAGTGGATTTAAGAATGCTGCAGTTGAATTTTTGAATCTTAACATCATATTGCTTATCGCCACCATATCTGACGGTGATATTATGATTTCCTGCATCTAAACCCGGAATGGAAATGGATGCCTTAGTGTTTTTAATATATCAGTAATAGCCAAGACCTTCTATATCAATAAATACGATGCCTGTTGCATTTTGGGATAGTTCAATGTCAATTGTAAAATACTGGCGGGCTTTTATGTTTTCAGGCATGCTTATATTTATGCTTATGTTGTCAATTTTTTTCACTTCAAATGTGGTGATGTTAAATGAGGATTCATAGTAGTCATCACTATTCAGCTGGGCAATTATGGTGTAGTTGCCGCTTGCCAATCCATTTTCAATTGTAGTTTTATTGTTGATTACAGGATATTTTTTGCCATTGATGCTGACTTCAATAGATCCGGTTGAGTTGATGGGAGTAAATCCTATTATGATTTTTTCATTAATATAATAAGGATAGTTGAAATTGATATTTATTGCGGATGTGGATTTTTTGATTGGATAAACGTTATATGTGCAGGTTACGGTCTTGTTTGTGTATTTCGTATCGTTTGAATAGTTTATGGTTACACTGTATTTTCCGGCTGATATTTGTATTGCAAGGCCAATACCCTTTCTTGCATCACTAATATTAACAACTTTTCCGTCAATTGTTAAAATTCCGTCTGTTGCATCATCTGGTAAAAATACATAAACGGTAGATTTATTACCTAAATAGACATCTGTGGCATTTGCGGTGATGTTATAATCTTTGCTTTCGAGTCTGGAAATGTGGGTTGGGTGATTTGTATTTGGGTTTGCAGTGGATATGTTTTCATCTATGGCATTTAAATCTTCATGATTATTGATGATTTCACCATTGCTTTGAGTTCCATTATCTTCACTTGCACTAACGCATCCAATTAAGACAAAAAAGATTACAAGTAATGCTAAAACCCTTAGGATTTTCATATTGAATCTAATATTATCACCATTTTTAAACTTATATTCGAGTTATATTCTTAATAATAATTATATTTTAGCATTGCTTATAAATAAGAAAGGATATAATCATTATTATGAAAATCAACAAGAATATTATAATTTTAATTTTAATTATCATTTTGGCTATTCTTGCAATATTGATTGTTACACATTTAAATGATGGTAATGGTGGTGCAGTTACTAATGGCAATCAAACAGTTTATCATGAGGTTTTGGCTAATAATTCCAATGATCCGGGTACTGTTGAGGTTATTAGAAATATAGGTAATCCTCACGGTAAAAAAATAGCTTATGTTGTTGGGCTTCATCCGTTGGAGTATCAGACTCATCGCACATTGGTCAGTCAGTTGCAGAACATGTCTAATCTTAATAATTCTTATGATATTTATATTATTAATGTAACCAGAGATGTTGGTCATTATGGTGACGGGTCATCTGATAACAGTCAAGGTAGGCAAAATGGACAGAATTTGGCATACCAATATGTATATCCTCAGATAGTAAATGGCAGTTATGATCTTGCTATCGATATTCATTCAAATGTGGGTGCATATCCTTACAGAACTTTTGTATTCAGTCCAGTTAATGAAGGCTTGGGTGAATCATATGCAAGTGAAGTTGCAGGCAACTGCCCAGACATTTCATATTACTCACCAGAGTCAACAACAAGCGGACCTTACCTGACAATCCCATTAAATAAAAATGGAGTTCCAGCATTTTATTATGAAGAATACAGTTTCGCATCACAGGATGTAAAAAATGAACATATGGTGGAACTCATTCTGGCCGTTGATAATTTACAATTTAAATAGTTTTGGAGGTTAAACTTATGGATTATGACATTATCTACATAGGTAGTGGAAATGCATCATGGCAAGGTGCAAGATTTTTAAGAAAAGCAGGACTTAAGATATTAATCGTTGAGGAAAACTTATATGGTGGAACATGTGCAAACAGAGGATGCAACTCCAAGGCATTGCTCGACGCCCCTTTTGAAATTAAAGCATTAACAAATAACTTTGAAGGTGTTGGAAAATCAGGAGATTTTGATGTTGACTGGCCAAGCTTAATGAAATTTAAACAAAAGCGCATTGCAGGAATGTCACTATTTTTAGATGGTAAATTCGATGAATATGATCTTGATGTCGCCCATGGAAAAGGAATCATTTTAGACAAACACACCGTTCAGGTAAACGATAAAAAATTCACAACAGATAAGATTGTAATTACAACAGGTCTAAAACCAATCATTCCAGACATAAAAGGAAAAGAATATTTGCATGACAGCAATGACTTTTTAGATATTGCTGAGCTTCCAAAACACACAATCATTATAGGTGCAGGTTTTGTTGGAATGGAATTCGCATCAATACTTGCCGAAGCCGGAATGACTGCAGATGTAATCATAAGAGGAGATATGGCATTAAAGTACTTCCATCAGCCATATGTCCAAAAAGTCATTGAAATCCTAAAAGAAAAAGGCATCACATTCCATTTCAATCAAAGCGTTAAAGAAATAATCAGCAATGTTGAAATAACCGACACTGAAGCTAAAGTAGGAAATGTGTTGCAGGGATTAAACAACGATGAAACCCTAAGAGATCCCGATACTAAAAAGGATAACAGAGCTTATGAAAATGGATTTGTTGTTAATTGTAAAAGCGGTCTTAGCTTAACAGGTGATTATGTAATAGCTGCAATGGGAAGACAGGCAAATGTCTCAGATATCGGCCTTGAAAATGTAGGTTTGAAGTATAGTAAAAACGGAATCAAGGTAAACGGCCACCTGCAAACCAGTGTGGAAAACATTTATGCTGCAGGAGATGTTGCTGATTGCGGTGTTGCAAAACTGGTAACCGTTGCAATACATCACTCCAAATACCTTGCAAAAGAGCTGTTGGGTGATGCAGATGAAATCACATATCCCGTTATACCTGCAGTTGCATATACCATACCAAGAATAGCTACTGTCGGTATTCCAGCATATATTGCTGAAGATAGTGATGATTATGAAATCCACACAATAAAATATGGCAAATCCTATTCACTTGAACTTAAAAACGACACAACTGCCGAGGCAAAAGTCATTGTTGATAGGGATTTAAACATAGTCGGTGCTGAAATATATGCTGCAGATGCAGAAAATGTGGCCAATATGTTCGCATTTATCATTAACAAAAAAATAACCTTAGAAGAACTTGATTATATGATTTACGCATTCCCTTCAAGCAGTTCAGTGTGTTTGTATAAATTACACAATATCCATTATGAATTTTAATGGTGACATAATGGATGATGAACTTACATATGATGATGTTAAGGAATATGAACAATTATTTACATTAACACCATCATTTCTACTTGAAAGATTTGCTAAAAAGAATAAAAATTTGGCATTGAACTTTCACTCCAGAATAAAATATTACTTGGATAATCTAACAGATGAACAAAGACATAAATTGGATTTAATCTTAAAAACTGATGTTGAGCAATTGCAAAATATTATGGCTGAAGCATACTTGAAAATCTGGAAAAAAACAATATCAAATCCTGGCCAATCCAAAATACAGACAATTCATTGAAGATAATCTGGATGAAATACGAAAATTGATTAATTGATATTGCTGATTTCATTCAATTTGAAAAATGGAATATAAATTAAATAATACATAAGAATTATAAAGTTAAAATCCGAATAGATAATAATCTTATTTTGGGGGTTTGAAATGAATGTTATATTGAAACATTCAATCAAAACCACATGCTTTTGCTTTGATAAAATTTCAAATACAAAGATGAATTTTATACTTAAAACAGAATTTATCTGCAGTTTAAATCGATGTTATAATGAGAAATATGAAAGATTAACTATAGTGAAGAAAATGTTTTGACAGAAATGGAAGTATACTATCTAAAAATTCTTGAATTAACTTCTATTCGTATTATTAATCAAAATATATAGAAAGTAATTATTTTATGAAAAATGCTTAATTTAATCTTTAAATTATTAGTGATTTTACTATTTAAATAGATATGCAAAATCAGTGAAAATCAATGATAAAAAAAGTCAGATTTAATGTCTTATTGCAGAGAAAAAATCTCTACAATATTCCGTATTAGACATTAAAAACTAATAGATTTGCATCTCCACAGAGGTTTACTTTAAAAGTAATTCTCTTGTATAACCTTATTATCAAATTATTATATAAACTTAACTATTTTTGTAATAGAGGGTAATTAAACAGTTCTCTCTGGGAAAAAGGCCTCACGAAAACTTGGTTTTCAAAGCCCATCATTGAATTGTTATGTTTAATTACCTATTAAACGGAGGTGAAAATGTGAGCCATTATCTTCTACATTTAATTAGAATCATTAATGATTTAATAACTGAAGCAATATTAAACATATATGTTCCAATTGTGAAGATAATTGACTCCACCGTTCTCACCCCCGTGGAGATGCATGGAAAGAACACCAATGCAGCATACGGAAAAACTGAACTGATTATTAAACAAACATTACTTAAAAATAACAATTTCATGTTTATTCACCTCCTACCCTATCCATTAGTTTAAGGCCTTTTACTAGACAATATATGGTTTAAATTTTATTTAAGGATTCTAGTTAAGTGATAAAATGAATTGCGGAGAAATGATTGGAGAGTTAAAGAAATTCCCAAAGGATAAACCTATAAAGATAAAGGGATAGCACAGTATTGCAGAAACAGATGCTCCCTGAAGACATTAATAGTATATGCTATCTAAAAGAAGTTGACATTGACACATTACAAGGCACTGGTGAGATAACAGACTTCGTAGCTATTGTCAGCGATATGTATCATGAAATAGCATGCGAATTTCTATAATTAACCAATTAACATTAACGGCAGAGGTAAACTATCGCCAATATAGCAGACTTATCTGTAATTTGTTTAAAAGATTCCACATGAACTCAGTCGTTTGAATCTTTTTTAGATATTTCAGTTAATATTTTTTTGGTCATCTAACGGCTTTGTCATTTTGTTAGTTGGGATTTTATGTTTTTCATCCAGCCATTTTTTCT
>CACZPT010000163.1 GCA_902783085.1 uncultured Methanobrevibacter sp. | reverse complement strand
TTAATGGCAAGATTTGAAGAAGCAGAAAATAGAATGTTCAATATTAAAATCTGCTTAAAATGTAATGCTCGTAACCCTGCTGGTGCATCTACTTGCAGAAAATGTGGTTACAAAGGTTTAAGATACAAAGCTAAAGAACCAAGAGGATAGATTTATTCTCTTTTTCTTAATTTTTACTTTTTTTTATATAACATATCCATTAATTTAATATATTATTTTTTATAAACTATTTTTTATGAATAATGTTGAAGATTACATTAAAAATATTTTAAAGGAAAGAAAGATTCATTTTACTTTAATTGATCCTGATGAACAATCACCTGAAGAAGCTTTAAAAATAGCTAATGAAGCTATTTTAGGTGGAACTGATGGTATTATGATTGGAGGATCTACTGTTGATGGAGAAGGTGTTAATTTAACTTGTAAAATTTTATCTGAAAATATTGATGTGCCTATTATTATTTTCCCTGGAAACACTAGTAGTGTAAGCAAATATGCTGATGCAATATTTTTCATGAGTTATTTAAATTCAAGCAATCCATATTGGATTATTGGTGCACAAGCTTTAGGAGCTCCAGGTGTTAAAAAATCAGGTATTGAAGTTTTGCCAATGGGTTATGTGGTTGCAGAACCTGGTGGAACTGTTGGTTGGGTTGGAGATGCCAAATTAATTCCAAGAAATAAACCTAAAATACCTGCAGTTTATGCAATGGCAAGTGAATTTTTAGGAATGAAATTTTTCTATATTGAAGCAGGTTCTGGTGCTGATGAGCCTATTCCTCCAGAAATGGTCGCATATACAAAAAGAGCTACTGACGATATGATTATCGTTGTTGGTGGTGGTATCCGTGATGCTAAATCAGCATATGTTGCAGCTAAAGCTGGTGGAGATATTATAGTTACTGGTACTGTTGTAGAAGAAACTAGTGACGTTAAAGCTAAAATTCAAGAAATTGCAGGAGCTATTAGAAAAGCTTCTATGGAGTAGTTATCAACTGCTCTCACAACACTTTTTTTATTATCAATTAACATAATTGTTAATCGTGAATTATTATGTTAACTTCATTATATTATAAAGCACTTAATAATAAAAGATATCTTCAAATTGAGTCTAAAAGAGAAGATACTTCATTTTTAAAGGATAAATGGACTACCGGACCATTTGCTAAAAGCAGAGATGATTTTTCTATTGCTGCAGGTGATGGAAGTTTTAATAAAAAGAAATTTTTATCATTTAGTTACTGTCCTGTTGGTGCGGAATCTTTAATTTTTGATGGTGAACTTAAACAATTTGATCAATCGGAAATTTTTGAAATAAACCCTATTTCATTTTTGGATGAGTTATTATCAAATTACATGTCTATTTTCGAACTTAAATGTTGTTTGAAAGCAATTACTGAATATGATGTAGATTATTATTTATTTGATGGCTCTATTTTTGGTGATTTACAAAATCCTTATCCTATGGGTGCCAAACAACCAAAAGATATTAAAAATGGATTAAATGATGGGATTTTAAATGTTTTTATCGAGGATATTAGGGATTTAAGTGATTTAAATCTGTCATTTCCGGCTGTTAAAAAAAGAGTTTTTCCTAATGCATCGGATAATGATGAAGATTATAATTTGTATTTATCCTCATTTGAAAAATTGTTAGTTTTAAGGGAAGTTTTAAAAAACAATAAGAAAATCATTTCTATTTCTAAAACATCTTCAACAAATGATTTATTTACATCCAAGGTTCCGGATATTGGAATTTTAGATCAATATACTCACAAGCAAGGTATTTCAAAAATTATCCATAAAAATGTTTTAAAGGATAGTATTATTTCTTTTCCTGTTGCTAATGATTTTTTCAATAAATTGGATTTTACAATTTTTTATTTGAGATTGGAAGATAATAAGAACGTTTTAAAAGTTGAACTTCCGTATTATGCTTCAGATGATGAAGTATATAGAATAGCTGAGATTATTAAAAGAGATTCGGCTGAAGGTTATCCATATCTACTTAAAAAAGCACATAATGATGTTGTAATTACAAATAAGCATGTTGATGAGCTTTTAAAAATTGGTAGGGTTTATGAAACAACAAACAGAGAATATTTAAAGATGTGATAAGAATGATTGTTGGTTATTGTGTTGGTGAAATATCATTATCTGAGTTAACATTTATTTCAGATAAAATGCCGCAAGTTGGTGAATATGTTACTGTGGAATATGATGATAAAAAAGTTTTAGGAATGGTTGAAAGTTTAGTCAGGGGTAATGATGCTTTAAATATTGATTTACATGATGTGGGTGCTATTCAAACAATAGCTCGCATGGGTAAAAAGGATTATTATATTAAAGGTAAAGTTAAGCTTTTAGGGGATGTTTATGATAATTTAAGATTGCCTCGAAGTCCTGCACTTCCAGGAACCCCTATTAATCTAGCTGATAAGGAGATTTTAAAGGATGTATTTGATGTTAAATATCCTTTGAGATTAGGAACATTAGTCAATCAAAGTGATGTGGAGGTTAATGTTGAAGCAAATCCTATATTGAATAGACATTTAGCTATTTTAGCAATGACTGGTGCAGGTAAATCAAATACTGTTTCTGTTTTAATTGACCAGTTGCTCGGATATAATGTTCCTGTTTTTGTTTTTGATATGCATGGTGAATATAGGGATGCCGAATTTCCAAATGGTGAAGTTAATCTAATCAGGCCTAAAATTAATCCCACATACATGACTTTTTATGAAGTTAAAAAATTAGTTAATATTCCAAATAATGCATATATTCAAGAAAAACACTTTAGACGTGGATTTAGAAAGGCCAAATCAATGGTTAGTGATGGAACTGCACACACCAATAATTTTTTACAGATTATTTATGATATTTTAGATAAAAGTTCCAAAGAGGAAGGTTCTGATAAACAAATAGTTGATGTTATGAATAAAATTGATGATGCGATGGATAAGTATGACTCATTATTTGATAATAATATTGGTAATATTTTGACTAATATTAAAGTGGGTCATGTCAATGTTTTAGATTTAAGTCAAAGTGATGAATCTGTTGGTGAAGTGCTTGTAAGTCATATCATGAGAAATTCTCTTAAAATGAGAAAAAATGCTGTTCATAACAACGGTAAAGATTCTTTAAATCATCCTGTATTTTATATTATTGAAGAAGCACATATTTTAGCTCCAAATAAAAGGGATTCTACCTCTAAACATTGGATTCAAAGGATTGCAAGGGAAGGACGTAAATTTGGACTAGGTTTATGTTTAGTAAGCCAATCTCCTAAGACCGTGGATCATGATGCATTATCTCAAATGAATAATATGATTATATTAAGGCTTGTCGAACCAGAAGATCAAAGGCATGTCCAATCAGCTTCTGAAAGCTTATCTAAAGATTTGATTAATCAATTGCCTTCATTAAATGTTGGGGAAGCTATTGTGTTGGGTTTAATGACTAAAGTTCCAACATTAGTAAAAATTGATGAGTTCAAGGGTAGACGTCATGGTGGTGATTTAAACATTATCGAGGAACTGTCAAATTTCAATAAAGCTCAAATTGATGAAATTGAAAAACAAGAAAGGGAAAGTTTGGATTTAGGTTATGATTATTAAAATTTTACATAAATGTTAAATAATCAATTAGTTAAAATACTAATTAGTTAAATACTTTACAAGTGTTTAAATTGGTTATATACAAAAATAATAAAAAGGTAATATAATGAAATTTGCACATTTAGCAGACACTCATTTAGGTTATCGTCAATTTGGTTTACATGACCGTGAGAAGGACTTTTATGAAGTGTTTGAAAAGATTATAGATAAAATAATTGAAGAAGATGTTGATTTTGTAATACATAGTGGGGATTTATTTGATAACTCCAGACCATCTCCAATGGCTCTTTTAACTTTTCAAAAAGGATTGATTAAGCTTAAAAATGCAAATATTCCTATTTATGCTATTGCAGGAAATCATGATAGTATTCAACGTAAAGGAACTATTCCTCCACAAGTATTATTTAAAAAACTAGGATTAAAAGTAATTAGTCCAATCAATACTAATTATATGTATGAAGATGTTTTTATTGCAGGTTTACCATTTTATCCGTCATCACAGGATAAAAATCTTAAAAATAAATTAGCAGAATTATCTAAAAAAGCAGCTAATCATGAAAAATCAATTTTGGTATTGCATCAGGGTATTGATAAATACTTTAATTTACAATATGAATTGGAAATTAGTGATATTCCTGATAATTTTAATTATTATGCAATGGGCCACCTTCACAATTACATTAACGATGATTTTGGAAAAGGTAAATTAGTTTATCCAGGTTCTAGTGAAATTTGGAAAACTACAGAAATCTCAGATTATAGAAAGAATGGTAAAGGTCTTGTTATTATTGATTTAGACGGTTCAAAACCTTCTGTTGAGAGAATTAAAATTGACCTTCCAAGAGAATTCATTGAAAGATCACTTGATTATAATGATTTAACTAGTGGTATTGAAGGAATTAAAGAAACTATTAAAGATTTTGATAAAAAACCTATTCTTAATTTAACTGTTAAAAATGTTGAATCAACATTTGATGCATATGATATTATCAATGAGGAATTAAGTGATATGGCATTAATGGTTAGACCAAAGTTTTTAACTCCTGATGAAGAAAGTATTGAGTTGATAATTAATCAGGAAAATGCTTTAGGTTCTGTTGAAGTCTTATCTGATAGATTAAAAATTTATGAAAATGAAGATATCACTAAGTTTGCCATCGAGTTGTATGCTTTACTTTCAAAAGATTTAATTGAAGATTCACAAGAGTTAGTCAAAAGCTTTTTTGATGAGAAATATGTTGATAGTGAATATGATAACAATAAAGAAGAGGTTTTAAAATGATTTTTAAAAAATTAAAACTAAAAAATTTTAAATCCTACAAAGATGAGATTATCAAATTTAACAAAGGAATCACGGTTATTGTGGGAGAAAATGGTGCGGGTAAATCTTCTATTTTTGAAGCTATTAGTTTTGCATTATTTAAACAACATACTGCTGGAAAATTATCAGATTTAGTTAGAAATAATGAGGGCAATATGGTTGTAGAATTAGATTTCATCTCTAATGGAAAAGAATATAGGATTTATCGTAATAAAAATAGTTCTAAAACTTTATCAAGACTTTTTACTAAGACTTCTTCTGGTAGTGATTTTGTTCCAGTATGTAGTGGAGATAAAGAAGTTGCAGAGCATATTCAAGCTATTTTAGAAATGGATGCAAACTTATTTTTAAATGCAATTTATATAAGACAGGGTGAAATAGCACAACTTGTCGATAAGCCACCTGCTGAGAAAAAACATTTAATTGCTAAGTTATTGGGACTGGATTCACTTGAGGTGGCTTGGAAAAATTTAGCCCCTATTATTAATGATTATGAAAAAGAATTATCTGAACTTAAAGGTAAATTATACTCTTCATCTGCTCTTAAAAATGAATATGATTCTAAGACTTTGGAGTTGGAAGATTTAAAAAAGCGTGGTCTCGAGTTAGAAAATCAAATTGAAGAAATTAAGGGATTAATCGCTGAGATTTCTGATGATAAAAGGAATATGGAAAGAGAAAAAGAAATCTATGATACATTAATGATTAATTTGGAAAATGAAAAGAAAACCTTAGTTAAACTTGAAGCAGATAAAAAAAGACTTCAAGAAAATCTTGACCAAATTAGGGATGCTGAAGAAAAAATTGAAAGATTGGAGAAATTCGTTTCAAAATTAGATATTTATTTGGACTTTGAAAAATCAGTTATAAGTATTCAAAATCTTAAAGAATCTGAAAATGAAACAGAAGAAAAGATAGAATCTATTAGAGAACAAAAATCATTCCTTAATTCTAAAAAACAAGGATATAAAGATTATTTGGATTCTGATGAGAAAATATTAAAATTAAATAATCAAAAAGCATCTCTTGAAGGCGAATTGGCCAATATTACTCAGCTTGAACAAGATAAAAAAGATCTTTTAAAAGGAATTGAAGAAGACAGAAACAACATAGAACAATTCTTCTCTCGTTCTAAAGAAAAATTATTGGATTATGGTGTATCTCAGGATGATTTGGTTGAAGTTGATGATTTTAATAATTTGAATGATATTGCTAAAGATTTATCAGAAGAAATTTCTATAAAAATTGAAGATTTAACATCTGATATTAATGTTAAAAAAGAGGAAATTGTTGCTTTTAAACAAACAATAGCATCTTGTGAAAAACCTTTAGAAGAATTAGCGAATGTTGAAAATAAATGTCCAGTATGTCAATCAGATATTGGAGATAATAAAAAAGAAGAATTAATTAATCAATATAATCAGGATATTGAGGATAATAAAAAAGCTATTGAGGAAAATGAAGAAACGATTCGTTTATTTACTAAAAATAGGGAAAGTTTTGAAAATAAACTTGAAAAAATTAATGGATTATCAGAGGATATTCTTGAATATAAATATAAAGTATCTATTCTAGAAAAAGATTTGGGTCGTTTAGCTAAAATCGATGAGGGACTTGATGCTAAAGAGTATATTGGAAATAAATTAGGTGAGATTATTCTTGAAATTTCATATGAAAAAGGAAATCGTGATAAATTCAAACAAGATCATGAAGACTATAATAAAGCAAAAGGTGCTCTTGATGTTTTAGGCAGTCAAACTAAAGCTGAGTATAAATTAAAACAGATTAAAAATGAAATTGATATCCATGTTAGAAATATTAAACTGGCTATCGACCAAGATCCACATTTAAGTGGTGATATGGATACATTAGAGCTTCAAAATCGTATTGATAATTTAAAAGGGAAGAATGAGGAATATAATCAACTTAAAGGATTTGTTCAAAATAAAACTTCTGTCATTGCTCAATTTAATTCAGTTAAGGAAGATATTGGTGTTTCTAACAATCAATTAGAAATAATTCAAAATAAACTAAATGCATCATATTATGATGCAGAAAAATTCGAACAAATAACTTATCGCGATGAAATGTATGCAAGAAGACAAGAAGCATTTAATATAGAACTTTCTGAAATTAAAGGAAGGGCTAAAGAAACTATTGCTAATCGTAATGTTCTTAAAGAAAAAATGGATAGTAATGAAAAATTCAAAAAGGATTATGATAACATTTCACAATATACAGTTTTATTAAAGGATCTTCGCGAATTATATGGTAAAAACGGAATTCAAAAAGATTTGAGAAACAATTCAAGACCAGTTATACAGAAAAATACAAAAGAGTTCTTTGATGACTTTAATTTCAACTATTCAGATTTAAGATTAGATGAAAATTATGATATTACTGTATGGGGTCCTGAAGGTGAATCTTCAATGTCGATGGTTAGTGGTGGTGAAAAAATAGCTATTGCACTTGCTTTAAGATTAGGTATTACAAAATCTATGGCAAGAGGTGATTTAGAAACTATTCTTTTAGATGAACCTACAATTCATTTAGATAGTGCTAGAAGACAAGAATTAATTAATTTATTAAAAGAAATGTCTTTATTACCTCAAATGATTATTGTAACTCATGAACAGCAACTTGAAAGTGCTGCGGATAATTTAATAAAAGTAGAAAAAGAAAATGGAATTTCAAGAATAGTAAATTAAATATTTACTATTTTTTTTAAATTAGGTCTGCATCTTTTATTGAATCGATTATGCAATTGGCATTCCATCCAACTATTGTTGCTGCTTTTTCTTCAAGTTCTTGTGGAACTTCTTCAAGTCCATATGGCCTTACAAGAACAATTGGAATGTTATATTTTTCACTTGCTTCAATTAATTCATTAAATGTTTCTTTATTATGTTTATATAATCCTGCAAGTAATATTATCCCATCTATTTTATTATAAAATTCTTCATTTGCTGTTGAATAAGATGCGGATATTGATTCTTTCCATAAGAAATCTGTTTTTGAGTAAATTTTTTCAATAAATTGTCTATATTCTTGATTTTCATCAAAACCATTACTTATAATGAGATTATAAATTTTATCATCTCTTTCATCTTCAAACATTTACTTCACCTAATAAAAAAATATATTTTATAAAATATTTATATTATTATATAATAAATATTTAAGGTATTGTTTCATGAAAGCAGCAGTTATTGGTTTAGGAGTTGAAGGTAAAAACGCAGTTAAATCTCTTTTGAAACATGGTTGGGAAGTTTATGCAAGTGATTTAAATGCCGGAATCGATTTATCTGATTTAAATTTACATGGAATGTCTTTAAATTTCATGGATGTTGAAGAACCTTTTTCAATTGTTTCTGATGAATTAACATTAGATTTGGGATTTACTAATTCTCAAATTATTGAAGATTGTGATGCGATAGCTATTAGTCCAAGTATGTTTGGCGGAGCTTTTGCAACTAAATTATTGGAAAATGGTAAACTTTTAAGTGATGTTGTCTCTAAACACAAAAAAATCTTAACTATAGGCATTACGGGAACTAATGGAAAAACAACTACTGTACACATGCTGAAATCTATTTTAGAAAATGCTGGCAAGAAAGTTTTAGTTGGTGGAAACGGTGGTGGTGGTTTTTCTGGTTATTATGATTTAATGCTTGAAGCTGAAAATGAAGATTATGATATTTTATTGGTTGAAGTTTGTGATATGACTTTGGATTTTTGTAATTATGCGTTTGATTTTGATATGGTCGGTCTTACAAATATTGGTAATGACCATATGGATGTTCACAAAACAATAGCTAACTATAAAAATTCATTAGTTAGGTTTTTTTCAGGTAAGGAAATTTTTACAGCATTTAATCAGGATTTTAATAGTGATTTTAAAGATGCATCTTCAATGCATATTTCTTATTTTGAATATCAATATGAACTTAATGTTTTTGGTAAATTCAATAGGTTAAATGCGGGTTTAGCTATGGCCATTGCCAGTGAATTAAAAATTTCTAAAGACATCATTAAACAGTCTTTAGTTGATTTTGAAGCTGTTAAAGGGCGTTTAGATGTTTATAAAATTAATGATTCTCTTGTTTATGTTGGAAAAACTGATAATTCCGATGCATTAAAATCAATATTGGCTGAAAAAGATTTTTATGCAATATTTATAGGTACTCCAAGACCTAATGAAAAGCATCGCCTTGAAATTATTGATGTTGCGGTTAATTATAATCCTGAAGTCATCGTTTTATTCCCGGGTTTAGATGATAATCTTGATTTGGCAATTTATAGGCTTAATTATCTTAAATATCGTGGTAGGATATTAACGGCAACTTCTCTTGATGAAATCATTGCTTTGGTTGCTGAATTCTCACATGAAGATGCAATGTTGATTGGGGGAAATGGTCAAGATGCAATTATTAATATTCAGGAGAGAATTAAATTAATTTCTGAAAAACTGTTTTAAATACAATGTCGTCAGGTTAAGATTTTTTCATGATTTTTTCTCCTATTTTTGATTAAATGCATATGGATTTTTCATATTTTTAGAATCCT
>CACZPT010000162.1 GCA_902783085.1 uncultured Methanobrevibacter sp. | reverse complement strand
TTTAAACCTCCAACTAATTGGAATAAAATTTCATTAACTGTTCCTTTGTATGGTACAGCACCTTCAATTCCTTCAGGAACATATTTAGTATGGTTCATTTTACTTTTAGAACCTTGGAAGTATCTATCAGCCCCACCATCAAATTCACTAGTCATAGCTCCCATTGAACCCATTCCACGGTATTTTTTATATTGCTTACCATTCATAACAACAACATCACCAGGAGCTTCATAAGATGCCGCAAGTAAATTACCTAACATTACTGCATCTGCACCAGCACCAATAGCTTTTGCAATATCACCAGAGTATCTAATACCTCCATCAGCAATAACTGGAATTCCTGCATCATGAGCTGCATCAGCAACATCAGAAATCGCAGTTAACTGCGGTACACCGACACCTGCAACAATACGGGTAGTACACATTGAACCCGGACCAATACCAACTTTTAATGCATCAACACCCATTGATATTAAGTCCTCAGCAGCTTCAGCTGTTGCAATATTACCAACACATAATTCAGCATCAATATTATCTTTAATAGTTTCACTAAATTTAACAACATTCATATTATGAGCATGAGCACAGTCAATAGAAATAATGTCTGCTCCGGCTTCATCTAATGCCATTGCCCTGTCCAAATCAAAAGGTCCAGAGGCAGCTGCAACCAAATAATTGCCTTTTTTGTCACGTGCAGCATTAGGATATTGAGCCTGATTTAAAATATCTTTAATAGTGATTATTCCAACTAATTTACCATCATGTAAAACCGGAAGTCTTTCAACCTTATTTTCATAAGCAATATTTAATGCTTCTTCAGCAGTAATTGGTTCTTCAACAGTAACTACATCAGATGTCATGATGTCTTTTACAGTTTTATTAGGCTCTGATTTTAATACTGGCCTTATATCTCTTTTAGAAATAATACCAATAATTTTATCACCGTCAACAACAGGAAGACCACTGATTAATTCATCTTGCATTTTTGATTGGACATCAGAAATTGTAGAATCAGGAGTGATAGTAACTACATCACGAATTGTTAAATCTTCTGCACATTTAACTTTCTTAACTTCTTCTACTTGCTTTTCTTGTGAAATATTTCTATGAATTACTCCAACACCACCTTCCCGAGCCATAGCAATAGCAAGATCTGCTTCAGTTACAGTATCCATAGCAGCACTTAAAACCGGTATATTTAATTTAATACCTTTTGATAACTCAACAGTAATGTCAATATCTTTTGGTTCTACATAACTTGCATTTGGAGTAAGTAAAAAATCATCAAAAGTATAAGACATTCTAGCTTCACTAACTTTTTTAGAATACATTAAAAACACCTATTCAAATGAATTACATAACTCTTTAAGTTCAGCAACTGCAGTATGGTGTATTTTACCAGTATTACGGTCACCACCAACACAAGCAGCACCTCTAATACCAACTACATCACAACCAATATCATGTAATGCTTTTAATTGGTCTTTTTTAACAGATCCCGCAAGGGCAGTTTTTAAATCATAACTATGAGCTTCATCAACGAATTCTTTTAATTTATCAATATCTAAATAATCAAATAAAGTATGACCATCTTTAACTGCAGTATCCAACATTGCTAAATCACAATTAGCATCACGAGCAACTTTTGGAATTTCCATTGGATCTACAGCACCAACACGATGAGCATCAGCATAACCTGCAGCTACTACAATAGTATCTTCACTAATATATTTAATTGTTTTAGATACATTTTTCATAACTTCAACAGCTTCATCGTAATTTTTAGTTCCGTATAATCCGACTTTAATATAATCCGCTCCAGAAACATGAGCTCCCATTGCTGCTAAAGAAACAGTACCTGGTTTGTAAGGTACATCACCTAAAGTTGCACTAACCAATTTATCTTCAGGAGTTAATTCCCTAATATCTTTTATAACCCAAGGGAAATTGGCGCCTAAAGATCCTTCTTTAGGATTTTTAACATCAACAATATCTGCTCCACCTTCAATAGATTCAAGAGCTTCTTCATGATTTATAGGACTTATTAATAGAAGCATGTATTTCCTCCGTTTATAAATATAAAATACTAAAATATAATATATTTATTTATTTACTTATTACTTTATAAGTATATTGTTTTAGAGCAAATTTTAAAAAAAATAAGTAATCAATAAGGTGAATCATTATTAGAAATGTTATCCTTAATTTGCATGTGAGCCTTCGGATAAAAACCAACATCAGTTGATAGTTTCCTTAAGTTTTCAATAATTTCATTTGTTGGAATAGTTAAAGGACAGTTAAGTGTGCATAATCCACATAATGTGCACATATATAATCCTGATTCAAAACAAGCTTCATCATTTTCAATGAATTTAGACATTGCAACACCACGACCACCCAAATAATTATTAAATCCAAATTCATTTCCAACTGCATTATATACAGGACAGTGCACAATACAGTTTCCACAACCAATACACCATAAACATTCTTCACTAGCTGCACTTCTGCCATTGTCCAGTAAGATAACAACAACTTTTTTAGCACCATACATGTTTTTCAGTAACTTCTTTTCAATATCTGCAGTTTTTGAAGGTCCAGATATTACATTCATATATGATGTTACATAATTTCCGGTTGCATAAACTGTTTCAAGTTTTGAAATTGAAACCGCATCTTCTAATGTCGGTACGATTTTATCGATTCCAGCCACAATTATATGCAAATCTTTTAGTGAAACAATAGAAATATTGCCCTCATTGTGAACCATTATGCATGATCCTTCCTCAGCAGCTATTGCATTGGCTCCACTTATACCTACACTAGCATTTTTCAGTCGGCTTAGTACATCACTTCTAACAGCCTTCATAATTTCATGTGCTTCAGGGTCAACATCACTATCAAGTGAATCATTAACAATATCAGTAATTTGAGAAATATTTAAATGAGATGCCGGTCCGGTTGGATGAACTGGATTATTATCAACTTTTTTAAGCTGTAAAATTCTATCCCCCAAATCAGTTTCTACAACATCCCATCCATTAGATGACAATTCTTTTTTAAGATTAATTTCACCTAGCGTATTGGACTTTGCTTTTGCAATAGTTTTAAAATCAACATCCTTGATTAAATCGTTGATGATGCTAATAGCTTCATTACTATCTTTTGCAAATTCAACATCAATAGAATTGCGCTTAAAAGATTTTATAGCTTGATTTAAAAGTTCATCCGAGTTTTCAATAGAATATTTCTTAATTTCCTGAACTCTTTTTTCCAATCTTTTAACAGATGGTGAATCTTTAATTTCAGATGAACGGGATTTAACTGTATTAAATGACTTGCGCATTGTTTCCAGCTCATTTTTCTGCATAAACATCACCATATTTAACTAAAAATTCTGTCAAATCCAAGACTTCCATAGAATATTCTTTTAAATTTAATTTACAAAAGGGACATGAAGTTATTAATACTTTACAATTAGTATCTATTGCTTGATTTATTCTCTCTTCAGCCATTTGTGATGCAATTTCCGGATAAGCAGATTTAACACCACCTCCAGCACCACAACATAAACTATATTCATGATTGTTTTTCATCTCAACTAAATTAGCAACTGAATTTATAACATCCCTTGGATCACTAAATACACCACAATGCCTACCCAAATGACAGGAATCATGAAACGTTACATTTAAATTGCCTTTTTTAAAATTCAGTTTATCCCCGTCAATTAATTGTTTTAATAACTGTGAAATGTGGATTACATCCAAATCATCATAATCTTCTTTTAAAGTCTTATAACAACCCGCACATGATGTTAATATTTTTTCATTTTTTAAAATCTCTGAATTCTGCTTGATTTGTTTTAATCCTTCACTAACAAAACCAGTTCTCAGTAAAACTGAACCGCAACATTTTTCATCATCTAAAATATGATAATCTATATTAGCTAATTCTAATAATTTTTCAGTAGCATCACTAATTGAAGTTTCCTTTTCACGTGCAGTACAACCTCTGAAATATAACATAGATTTATTCTTCCTCATCTTCTAAAGTAATTTCATTGTTTAAAGCTACTTCTTTAACAATTTTATTCATATCATTTTGCATATCTTCAATTATAAAATACAATTTACCAATTATATAAAATAAAATTGCAAATGCTAGAATAATAATAAAATCCAAACCTCTTGAAATACCAAAAAACCTTGCAAAAATACTACTTGCATCTGGAACAATGGAAAATACAAAAATAAAAATCCATAATATAGTCCATACTATAAAAGAAGATAGTGAATTTTTACCATTTTTAAATCGTTTATAAAATATTCCAATAGCTAGTATAGAAACGATTGGAAAAATAATTGAATAAACTAACATTATCTCACCTTAACCAAATAATTTATGTTTCATCATTTGTATGAATATTTTAAATGCAACTTTATAATTAGTACCTTTTGATTGGGTTTCAGGAGTATAAATAGTTTGAATTGTAACTTCTTCAAAAGGAATACTATTATCATTAATTTCACGGATAAACTCTGAAGATATTAAATACCCCTGTGCATTAATTTGTATTTGATTTAATGCATCTATTGTAAGAGCTCTAAAACCAGTTTGTGAATCACTAACATCCACATTATAAAATATTTTTGTTAAAAAATTCATAATGGAATTGGCGATATTCCGGCTTTTAGGCATATCTTTCAGCGGTCTAACACCTATTACTGCCTCTGACCTACCTGAAACCAACGGTTCTATAACATTTTCTATATCTGCAACTGAATGCTGTCCGTCAGCATCAATATTAACAATGAATTTAGGGTTATATTTTAAAACAGCTTCAAAACCTGTTTGCATAGCCAGACCAACACCCCGATTAATGATATGGGAATAAATAAAAATATTTTTAGGATATTTCTTTTGACAGTCTTTTAAAACATCAAGAGTATTATCTGTTGATCCGTCATTAACAATTACCATTTTAAAGCCTTTTTTAGCAATTCCTTCAACTACCGGCCTTACTCTAGTTTCTTCATTATATGCTGGGATAATTACATAGGTATTATGTATATCCTTTTTTGAAATTATAGTTTCCATTTTTCACACTTAACCAATTATAATGGTCCTGCATCTTCTTTACCTTCACGCATTCCCATTCCAGCTTCTTTTCTCATAGCTTTCCTATGATACATCATTTTAATTAAATTTTGTGCATGTTCACGAGCTCTATTTTCAGCTAGTTTTTTTAACTCAACAGGATCTTCTTCCTCATCTTCATGGACAAAAACCTCTAAAATATGAGTATTTGTCATGAGTTGGGCATTAATAAGACCTGTTGATGCTTCATGAGCACACATTTTATCTTTTTCCATAGGTCCTGGCATTCCAAGCGCCATTACAATATCGCAGTTTTCCTCTTCTATGAGGATTTTAGCTGTTACAGGTAAGTCTTTAACTCCAGGAACTGTCTTGCGAATAATTTTTAAATCATAAGCATTATTTTTAAGCTCATCAATTGCTGCTGATGCCATATCAAAACGAGCAAATGTTGTATCACAAATTCCAATCCTCATAAACTTCACCTTAAAAAAAGATATGTTAATTTTAATATATAATATTAATTAAAAAAAATTTTAAAATAAAAAAAAATTAATTTTTATTTAAAAGTTTTAAAAACTTTTCTTTAGCTTCATCAATCGTTAGCGGATAATCCCCTTGCATATCAAAGCCTTCATTTTCAAGTTGCTGGAATAAATCTGTAACAATCGGTACTTTTAAATTTGCCTCTTCAAGAATTTCAGGTTTTGAAAAGATTTCTTTAGGAGTACCTTCACCAATTAATTTACCATCAACTAAAACAAAAACTTTATTGGCGTAATTAGGAACTAAATCTACTTCATGTGTTGAAATAATAATAGTAATTCCTTCATCATTAAGTTCATTTAATAAAACACTTAAATCAACTACACCCTGAGGGTCAAGACCAGCAGTAGGTTCATCTAAAACCATGATTTCTGGTTTCATAGCAAGAATACCTGCAATTGCTACTCTTTTTTTCTGACCTCCACTTAAATGATGAGGTGCTGTTTTTTCAAATCCGCTCATCCCAACACGTTCTAAAGCTTCCGTAACTCTATCCTGAACCTCTTCCATTGATAAACCTAAGTTTAATGGGCCGAAAGCAACATCTTCTTCAACAGTTGGGGCGAATATTTGGTCATCGGGATTTTGAAATACAATACCTACTTTTTGTCTAAATTTAAGTAAGGATTTTTTATCATATTTTAACTCTTCACCATCAATAAAAACCTGTCCTTCATCAGGCTCATAAATTCCATTTAAATGCAAAAATAATGTTGATTTTCCTGCACCATTTTTACCTAAAAGAGCAACCATATCTCCCCTATCGACTTTTAAACTTACACCTTTTAATGCTTGATAGTTTGAATTATAAGAATATTTTAAATTTTTAACTTCTAACATTTTAGTCCTCCTTTTTAGGTTCATAAACTGGAAGTTCACCTGAATATCCTCTTGAATCTAAAGCAAATTGAAGAGTTTCACTTTTATCAAGAGATCTTAAAAATATTGTACTTGCAAGGGCACCTAAAGATTTAAATGATGTGGTATATGAATGATAACCTAATCTGGTTTCCTGTGCTTTTTGCATGGTATCGATTTCATTTAAAAAAATGAATATTGTATTATACATCAACAATCCTATTTCAATAACGATTTTTGGAACTTTTAATGTGCCTAAACAATGTAAAACTTTTGCAATAGGGGTTGTGAGTGCTAAAAATCCTAAACATGGCAAACAACCCATTACTCTCATAAATGTATAAACACAATAATGCAAAGAACCTTCGGTAACTACAATTCCCCACAATCCCGTTTCATAAATAACTTGTCCTTTTCCAAAGAAGAATAATAAAAATAAACATGTAATGACAAGAAATGCCATTGGAAGTGATAAAAACTTCAAATAAGATTTATAATTTATCTTAGCAATGGTTAAAATAACAACAGACATTATAACAAAAATTATAACATCAAAATATAGATTATCAAGTACTAATGTAACAACTAAAGTAATTATAGTTATAAATAACTTAATATAGGGATTGAATTCACTTAGTTCATTATGATGAGCAATATAATCCATATCAAATTTCATAAAATCACTAAAAAAAGAAAAGATAAAGATGATTTTATTTAATCATCTTTAGATTGTCCCCTCCAGTAACCAAAGAAGTAACCAATAATGATTGCTCCAATAGCAGCTTGAAGAGCGAATAATAAACTTTCTATTTCACCACTAGGTGGTTCCCATATAGATGAAAACCATGGTTCGAATCCTGTTTTTTCAATTTGTTCACCAGCAGCATCATCAGCACCACCAAAGTATCCGTCATCTTCTCCATGACCATGATACATTATTAATGGTGCAATAAAGATTACAATACAGATAACTGCCAATATTATTAATGTAGTTTTATTCATAATAATCACCTTATGCCTCATTTGGAGATAATGCATTAAGTTTTGCAAGTAATTTTGGTTTGTAAGCTAATAATCTATCCCAAATGATTACAGTTAAAATACCTTCACCAATAGCTAATGGAACTTGAGTAACAGCAAATACGGTTAAGAAACTTACTAAAGCTGCGCTGAAAGTAGGAGCTGGGAAAGCTAATGCTAATTGGAATGAAGTAGCTACATAAGTTAATAAATCTGCAAAGAATGCTGCAAAGAAAATAGCTATAGTGGAAGATACATTAGCTTTAGTAAATGCTTTGTAAATAATCCAACCAACAAATGGACCTACAATACCCATTGAGAAAATGTTTGCACCTAAACTAGTTAAACCACCGTGAGCAAGTAAAATTGCTTGGAAAAGAAGAACAATAGTTGCTAAAACTGCGGTAACTGCTGGACCAAATAATGCTGCACCTAATCCGTTACCACAAGGGTGTGAACAACTTCCAGTAACAGATGGTAATTTTAATGAAGACAAGATGAACATGAATGCACCACTTACAGCAAGTAATGCTTTAGATTCAGGAGTTTCATCTACAATTTTTTTGATTTGATAAATACCATATGCAACGACGATAAATGATATAACATACCAGATTATACACCATTGTATAGGCAAGTATCCTTCCATAATATGCATAATAAATTCCTCTCTTTTTAATAAATTTATCAAATTTAACTAAACTATGAATTATAGTTGTTAAAAACAATTTGATAATATTAATTATTTAGTTAATAGTATATAAACATTAATGTTAATTAATATTAATTCAAGTATAATTGATAATTTAATTAAGATATACAATCTTATTTTAAAAAAATACTTAACCTAACAAATACAAATTAGCTTACATGAATGTAAAAAATAATTTAATATTAGCATTAGATGTAGGAAGTGAAAATGAAGCAATGGAAATCTGTGAAAAACTATCCGACAATATAGATACCATAAAAATTGGATATCCATTAGCACTTGCAGAAGGACTTGAAATAATTGAAAAACTAAAAAATAAGTTTAACTATAAAGTAATTTGTGATTTTAAAGTAGCAGACATTGATGCAACAAATTCTAAAATATGTGATGAAACATTTAAATCCGGAGCAGATGCAATAATATGTCATGGATTCGTAGGACCAGACAGCGTTCAGGCATGTCTAGACATGGCAAATAAACACAAAAAAGAATTATTTTTATTAACTGAAATGTCACATCCCGGAGCTAAAAAATTTTTACAATCAAATGCTGATGAAATAGCTAAAATGGGTGTTGAAATGGGCATTACAAACTATGTAGCACCAGCAACACGTCTTGACCGCCTGCAAGATATAAGAAATATTGTTGGTAATGATGCATACATAATATCCCCGGGTGTTGGAAAACAAGGTGGAGATGCATCCAAAACACTTGAAATTGCTGATGCAATTATTGTTGGAAGAAGTATTTATGAAGCAGAAAATCCAAAAGAAGCCTTTGAAAATTTAATGAAATAGTGCTGAAATTAAGATTAAATATTTTAGTTAAAAGATATAAAAATATTATTATGTTCCATTAATCAAATGAACAAATAACTTAAAAGGAGGTTAAATACATGGCATCTGGAACACCAAAATTAGTAATCGAAACTATTTTAGGTTTAATCACTACTGCATTTGCATTTGTAGCAGGTTTAGCATGGAACAACGCTATTCAAGCTCTAATTGAACATTTCATCGGAGCCGGTGATGCATTAATAAGCTTATTTATATATGCAATTGTTGTTACTGTCATTGCAGTTGTTGTAACAGTCCTCATTGCAAGATTCGCTTCAAGAATCGGTATTGAATTAGATGATTAAATAAGGGAAAAATTATTTTTCCTTTAATTTAACTTTTTATGAGCAATACCTGCAAATAAATAAGCTAAATCAAACATAATAAAGAATATAAATGTCCAAATACTGAAAACACCACAAATCGCCAATAAAAATGTTAATATTTTCATTACAAAACGATATTCAAAAAATAAATTAAAAAATGGAATATCTGTTATTTTACCTATTAACTCATGGCCTACTTCATCACTTACAGCTGCTAAAATCAATATTAAAAGAACAACAAAACTTAAATTAGGCAGTCCAAAAATTAAACATATTAAAGCAAAAATAATTAATGTAATCCCATGATGAATACCATCTATTTTAAAGACCAGAAGATTACCTATTAAAATAGCAATAAATATATATGCTGCACCAACATATGAAACTGTTGCCAAACCAGATGCAATTGCACATAAAACTCCAAAAATAATAGCTATTGGTAAATTTGAATCAACATCATAAGAATCATCCGAAAGTTTCATGAAAAATCCAGAAAGTAAAAATAACAATCCCAAAACAAAATAATCCATAATAACACCTTAAATTTTATCTAAAACCGCAGCATAGATTAATGGAAAAATAATAGTAACATCACCAATTACTGTAGCTAATGTTGAATCACATTTAGCTTTTGACCAAGATTTAGCCTCTTGCAAGGGTGCTCCACTTAAACTACCTGCTTCCGGTCTATCCATAATTATTTGAATAGCACTATCAAGGCCACCCCGCAGTAATGTAGAAGCTAAAGTATAGTGCTTTGTTAAGCCTCCACCTAAAAGAATTCCACCAATTTCATTACTTTCAAATACAATATCTGATAAGTAATGCATATCGCCTACAGCATCCACTGTAAAATCATGATCTTGTGTAAACATCCATAGTTGCAAACCAAACATACTGTCAATTAAACCCGGAGCAAATATAGGGGTTTTATTTCTTGCAGCACATGCCAAAAAAGAATTTTCATCATCAATTAAAAGACCAACTTCATAAAGCAAATCCTGAATTGAAATTAAAGGTTTTCTTTTTGAAATATCTTCAAAAATCTTAATAATTTCTTTTTCAAAAATTGCAAAATCATCAGAACCAACATTAATATCTGCAATACGACCAATACCATCAGCATTTAAATCTTCATCATCACGTCCTTCATCACGATAATGACTTCCGCCAAATGCTTCAAGTAAATCATGAGTAATGTTTGCTCCACTTGAAATAATTAAATTAACATGGCCTTCTCTGACCATTTTTGATACGATATTTCTAAGACCTCCAGGTATTAATGGACCGCCCAGACTCATAAAAACATTCATATCCTCATTAGATATCATATCAGCTAATATATTAGATGCCCTTGCAACTCTACCTGAACCTAAAACAGCTGATTTATCAAATTGATCAATTAACTGAGATACTTTCATATCATTTTTAACATTAATATGATTAACTTTATTCATTGAATCACTTAATTAGTAATGATTGGGAATTGCTTTAAATTAGTAATAGAATCAATTAAATCAGTTCTTGTAACAATACCCAATAAATTATTATCATCGTCGGCTATTATTAATCTGGATATATTCTTTTTAAACAATATTTCAATTGCATTAGCTATTTTTAAATTTTCATTAATAATAATTACTTTACGGGACATCAAATCTCCAATCTTTGAATGCTCATTATCATTAGCTATTGCATGAACAATGTCAGATACAGTAAATACACCAACAACCTTTTCATCTTTCATTACAGGTGCACCGTCAATGTCATTTTCCTTAAAAATTTTAGCCGCATCCTTTAGATTGCAATCTGCAGATAATGAAATGACATTTTTACTTGCAATATCTCCAACTGTTTGTTTTGGAATGCTTCTAATTGTAGATGTATCGACAAGTAAAATATTATCCATATCATCCCTTCCAACAATTTTACCCATAATTCCCAGATTATTAACTGGGGTTGGACCTATTCTAATTGTATCTCCAAGATTTAAATCTTTAATACTGCCCAATACTTTAATAGCTGCTTCACATTCACTTGGTTGTGGAACAGATGTAAATTCAATTTTTGCAACAGAAATATCCTTTAATCTTTCATCATTCCTATAAATAGGAACCTTTGTTTCTTTATCTGAAATTAATATATTTAAAGAGTGATATGCTTCAATTGTAGGTTTATATCCTCCCCTAGGACCAGGAACACCTTTAACTAAACCTAAACTCCTTAAAGATTGCATTTGATTACGAATAGTTCCTGGGTTTCTATTCATTACCTCAGCAATATCTTCTCCTTTAATTGATTTACCTTCAGAAGACTGATAAAGATTAATGAGAGTTTGTAAAATTTCTTTTTGTACAGATGTTAACATGTGTTTCACTCAAATTATACAGTAATTAAAATTATATAACATTATGTAAAAAATCCCTTATAAATATAATGATTTATCATTAAAGAATATTAATTATTATGAAAATAATGAATAATGTTCAAAAAAAATAAAAAATAATGATAAAAGTTAATTATAGATTATAATAATTAAGTAATCGTTTAATAATAATTATAATTACTATAACACCACGATAAAAACATTTTAAATATGGTAATTTTCACAGGACATTCTATTTAACTTGTGTTTATGGACATGCAAATGTTTAACACCATTTTCAGTTATGATTTCATCAATAATTTCCACATCATCATGAGAATGAGTGTGAATGCCATCTTCATGAGTATGATAATGATTGTGATTTAAATTTTCTTTAATGTTTTTATCAAAATGCCTATCATATAACAAAGCCGCATTTAAAACAACCAGACAAGATCCAGCATTGTGAACAATAGCTCCAGTAATAGGATTTAAAAGACCCAATACAGAACAAATTATTGCAACCGCATTAATTGCCATTGAAAGAGCAATATTTACCTTAATAGTAAACAATGTTGATTTTGACAATTTCCTCAAATATGGTATTTTTGATATATCATCACCTAAAAGCGCTATATCTGCTGCTTCAATAGCTATATCACTACCTATAGATCCCATAGCAACACTTACATCAGAAGCTTTAAGTGCAGGTGCATCATTGACACCATCTCCAACCATACAAACTTTTTGACCTCCATTCTGGAATTTAGAAATCCATTCAAGTTTTTCTTCAGGAAGCAAATTACCATGAACTTCACCAATTCCAATTTGTGAGGCAAAATAATCTGCAGTTTGAGTATTATCTCCGAGAGCAATACAGTTTTTGTTTTCAAATCATGCAGAGCATTAATCATCACACCTGCATCTTCACGAATCATATCACAAAGGGCTATAATACCCATGATTTCACTATCAAAAGCAACAATTACTGTAGCTTTACCTTCTTTTTTTAATCTATCCAAATGTTGGCTTAAATCTTTATTAAAAGCATTTTTATTTAAAAATTTTAAATTGCCAACATATAACTTCTTGTTATCTATCTCACCACTAACACCTAAACCAGGATACATCTTAAAATTATCAGCTTGTCTAAATTCAATATTTTCATCTTTTGTTTTATTTACAATAGCCCTAGCAAGTGGATGTTCACTTAATAGTTCACATGATGATGTTAAGGATAACAATTCATTTTTAGAAATACCAAATGGGATAACATCACATACAACAAGATTACCATATGTTAATGTACCTGTTTTATCAAACACCAATGTATTAAGTCCACCCAATGTTTCTAATGCTTCACCGGATTTTATTAATATGCCATGTTTAGTTGCTTGACCAATAGCTGCCATAATAGCTGTTGGTGTTGCAAGAATTAATGCACATGGACAGAATACAACTAAAACTGTAACAGCCCTTTCAATCTCACCTGTTAAAATCCAAGCTGAAATTGCAATAATTAAAGCTACTGGAACTAACCATGTTGCCCATTTATCAGCTATTCTTTGGGTCGGCGCTTGATTTTCATCAGCTGCTTTAACCAAATCAATTAATTTTTGAAGTGATGAATCCTTTGAGACACTAGTTGCTTCAATATCAATTGAACCAAACATATTTGTTGTTCCACAATATACTTCATCCCCAATGCTTTTGTCAATTGGTAACGATTCTCCAGTCATTATTGATTGATTAATAGAACTGTTTCCACTTATTATTTCACCATCAACTGGGATGTTTTCACCAGGATGTATTCTTAATTTATCACCTAATTTAACTTCATCTGCATCAATAATATCCCCATTAAGCAACCTTGCTGTTTGAGGCGTTAAATCAATAAGATTTTTTAAACCTTTTTTAGCTCTTTCAACTGTCCAATCTTCTAAAAGAGCCCCCAATGCCATAATCCATGCAACTTCACCTGCGGCAAAAACTTCACCAATAAGTAAAGATGCTATCATTGCTATTGAAATTAATAATGCTGACGATACCCATTTTTGAAATATCAATCTTTCAATAGCTAAATATACTAATGGGAGCCCGCTTATTATTACAGCACCATATGCAGGATTAATTATTAGGTCAATATTGAAAATCATACATATGACTGCTATTACTAAAAAAACAGCTGACAAAATTGTCATTTTTAATCCGGCCAGATAGTCCATTATTTCTGTTAACATTTTATCACCTAACAGCCAAAAGTATTACTTTTTTTTAATTCATTTAAATACTCAGTATTACTATGTGGTCAGACATATATAAAAGTATTACTTTTTTTAAGTTTATTTATATAGTGAGTATTACTCAAAAGATTTTATAGTAAAAAAAATAAAACAATAAAATATGAGAAATCGACTTATTCAAAAAACCGGTGATGAATTATCACCACTTGGTTTTGGAGCAATGAGATTACCCCTAAAAAATGGTAAAATCGATAGAAAAAAAGCCAAAGAACAGATATATTATGGAATTGACCATGGAATAAATATAATCGATACTGCATATATCTATGGGGATAGCGAGAAGTTTTTAGGCGAAATATTGACAGACGAATATAAAAACAAAGTTAAATTAATAACAAAACTTCCATCATTTCAAGTTAAAAAATATGAAGATATGGAGAAAATATTAACCGAACAACTCCAGCGCCTGAAAGTTACAACAATTGATTATTATTTAATACACTCAGTCGATTTAAAAACCATAAAACAACTTTTTAAAAAAGGCCTGAAAGAGTTTATTTCAAAATCCAAAAAAGAAGGCAAAATTAGAAATATTGGCTTTTCATATCATGGATCTAAAGAAGAATTTGAGAAATTAATTGATTTATATGATTGGGATGTAGTAATGGTCCAATATAACTATTTTGATGAAAATATTCAGGCAAGTTATGATGGAATTGAATATGCTGCATCAAAAGGGCTGGGCATTTTTGTAATGGAACCTTTAAAAGGTGGGATACTTGCAGGTAAAATGCCAAAAGAAGCAGAAGAAATTTTTAAAAATGCAAATCCGAATAAAAGTAATGCACAATGGGCGCTGGAATGGGTCTTGAATAATAGAAATATAACCACAGTATTTTCGGGAATGAACGATTTAAATCAGATTTATGAAAATATAGAAATTGCAAATAATACTGATGTGCTGTCAATGACTCTTGAAGATATGGAAACTATCGAGCTTGTAAAACGTGTTTTGAGCAGGTTACTTAAAATAAACTGTTCAACATGTGGATATTGCATGCCTTGTCCTCAAGGAGTTAATATTCCGGAATGTATGAAGATATATAATGAAAAGCATTTGTTTAATGAAAAAGGGCTTTTAACTGATTCCTTATTTAACTATTATCACTACCTTGGAGGCGTTATGAACAGACCAACAAATGCCGGGTTGTGTAATGGTTGCGGTAAATGTTTAAGGAAATGTCCTCAAAAATTAAACATTATAGAAGAACTTAAAACAGTGGCCAATGAATTTGAGGGACATGGATTTAAATATAAAATAGCTTTTATAAAATATGTTGGTCTTCCGATTTTTACACTTTTTAATAAAATAATATCACGTTAAATACAATAATCTGAAAAATAACTCAATTCTTATTTTGTCCTCGGTTGTAATCCAGTTTTTAAAATTAACCACTTCTTGAGGCTCACACCATACGTCCTCCCTTATATAATCATCCACCTCCTTTAATGTTTGCTCACTTCTAATTTTTCTAAAATAATCATACCAATCATAAGGCATAAAATCACCCCAACAGCTAATTAATAAGGTTATATTAGATTATTTTCTATTTAAAGCTTGTTGAAGTCATTTAAAAAAATTGTAGTCAAAAATATCAATTATTTAAACTTAACTATAAATATTAAGATAACTATAAAATTAAAACAAGGTGATATAATGAAACTAGAAGAATTATTAGCGCCATGCCCAAAATGTGGTTCAAAAGATAAAATTGCTCACAGAAAAATGTTGGATAATCATCGTGCACACGCAGAGTTAGATACAGTTAAATGTGAAGAATGCGGTTATATCTACTTTGTAAATGATAATATACCTGATGATGATAAAAAAGAACTTTTAAATGAACTGAATAAAATTTACGGATAAAATGACATTTCATGTAATGATAATTCCAACACTAAACTGTCCATCAAACTGTAAATACTGTTGGGGTTCTGAAAATAAAAAAGAAATGATGGATATAAGTATAATTGATGAAATCTTTACCTGGTTAAAAGATTTCAGAGATGACAAAGTTCACTTTACATTTCATGGCGGTGAACCACTACTTGCAGGATATGATTTCTACAAACAAGCACTGGAAAAGCTATCCTGCCTTGATAATTTTGAAGGTTTTTCACTTCAAAGTAATATCTGGTTACTTGATGATGATTTAATTGATTTGTTTAAACAATACAATGTTGTGATAAGTACCAGTATAGATGGACCTCGCGAAATTAATGATTATCAACGTGGTGAAGGCTACTTTGATAAAACAATGTCAAAATATCAACTAGCTAAAAGCAAAGGACTAATAATTAATTTTGTTTTAACAGTTACAGATTACTCAAAAGACTATAGTGACGAATTATACGACTTTTTCAAAGACAATAAAATGAATCTGAAAATACACGCAGCACTTCCATCACTTAGAGGAGATAATGCCGACCCATGGGCACTTAACCAAGAAGAACACGGAAAATTACTAATCGATTGGTTAGATAAATACCTATATGACTTAGATAAATTCAGCGTTATGGATTTAGACCATATCTGTAAAAGCACATTAAGAAGGCGAGGAACATTATGTACCTTTGCAGACTGCATTGGAACAACACTGGCCGTTGGCTGTGATGGTTCAATATATCCATGTTACAGATTTGTAGGAATGCCCGAATATGTTTTAGGAAATGTAAAAAGCAATCCAAGTTTCGATGATTTAAAAGAATCCGATGCATGGGCAAAACTTCAAGAATTCAGAGAATATGTCAATGAAAACTGTAAACATTGCAGATATGTTAAATACTGCGAAGGCGGATGTCCATATAATGGAATTGTAGCCAACAAAACACCAAAAGCCGTAGACCCACAATGTCAGGCATATAAAATGATATTCGGCGAAGTTTCAAAAAGAATGAATAAAGAATTTGCTAAAAATGCAATTCCCGGTTTTTCAGATGCAAGACCCAGAAAAGAAGGTGACCCATTTAGCATAATGGATTTAGCTATGAAATAGATTTTAATCTAAAACTTAAATAGAATAAAAACTTTATTAAAAATAAAAAACAAATGAAAAATTATAGTGTTTTTAAGTTTTACTGGAACTTATTATTACAATAGTCACATTTCTAATTTTAATTTGTAACAGGAAAATTCATTTATAAAAAAAATAGATAATGCTACTAATTGAATTAGATAAAATGGAGGAAAATAATGGGTAAAAATAGAATTGAGTGGATTGATCTTGTACGTGCAATTGCAATTTTAACCGTTTTATATATTCACGCAACAGATGGAATTTATATTATCTCATCTGATTCAATACTGAACTATACACTTTTTTCAAGAATATTTAATTTTGCATCCCTCTTTATTGGCCGTATCGGTGTTCCATTCTTTTTAATGATTACTGGATATCTTTTATTAGACAGACATTATGATGATAAACGTGTTCAAAAGTTCTGGGCCAATAACTGTAAAGATCTAATTATTATCACAATTATTTGGGCAGCAATATATGCAGTTTGTCTGCAATTTATTACTGTTAACGCTACCCAAGTCAATATTGGAGAAGCTGGAAATCTATTCTTTAGTCATATGTGGTATATGCCAATGATTATTGGAATGTATCTTTCAATGCCGTTTGTTGCAAGTGCACTTGAAAAATACGATACTTCAGTTATTTGGAATGCAACAATTGCATTTACACTTCTAGCATTTCTATTACCATTCATTACATTAGTATTGGATATGCATGGTATTAAAAATATAAATATCCAGTACTGCTTAGGATTTAGTGGTGGAATTTATGGAATCTACATTATTTTAGGATATTTGGTTAAAAAAGGACAGTTCAAAAAGATTTCATCTAAAATATTAGGATTAGTAACGGTAATTTCATTTATTATATGTGTTTTATTCCAGTATTACTCATTTATCATAGGATATGACTTTTTCTTATGGTATGAATTCCCATTTATCTTAACCGAATCAATTGCATTATTTGAGTTATGTTCTAGAATAGGTGATGTTAAAGCTTATCCTCTTGTTACATTTTTATCTAAATATTCATTTGCAGTATTTTTAGTGCATAACATATTTAGAATACCTTTGCTTCCACTTATTGTTCAATTACCATTCTCAGAACCAACAAAAGCAATGATTCTTTGGATTTTATTAATATTTTTCAGTTATCTTACAACTGTTATTATTTATAGAATCCCGAAATTTGGAAAATATATATTGTATATGAAATAATTAATCCATTATCTCATCTCATTTATAAAAAAAAAGAAATTGAAGGCCAATAGACCTTTAATTTTGACTAATTACTTTTTTTAGATATTCAATTAAATCGTTTTTATATTCATTATCATCCATAGCAAATTCTATAGATGTTTTTAACCACTCAAAACGATTTCCAATATCATAAGTTTTTCCTTCAAAAGTATTTCCATAAATTGAATCAAGTTTTGATAATGCATCAGTTAATTGTATTTCCCCACCAACACCAGGTTCAGTTTCATCGATTTTATCGAAAATATCTGGAGTTAATACATAACGACCCATAATAGCTAAATTAGAAGGTGCTTGATGTGCTAAAGGTTTTTCAACAAGTTTATCTATCCTATAGATATCTTTTTCCACTTCTTCACCTTTAATAATACCATATCTTTCAACTTTTTCACGTGGAACCTCTTCAAGAGAAATAGCTGAAGCATTATATTTTTCATAAACATCAATTAACTGTTTAGTACATGGTACAGACCCTTTTGTAATAGAATCACCAAGCAATACTGCAAATGCTTCACCACCAATATGCTTTTTAGCACAATAAATTGCATCCCCCAAACCTTTTTGGTCTCTTTGACGAACATAACAAATATCAGCCAAATCTGTGATGTCTCTAACTTGTTTTAATCTATCATCTTTACCAGCACTTTGTAAAGTTTGCTCTAATTCAAAAGACTTATCAAAGTGATCTTCTATTGAACGTTTATTTCTACCAGTTACAATTAAAATATCATCAATACCAGAAGCAACAGCCTCTTCAATTACATATTGAATAGTAGGCTTGTCAAAAACCGGCAACATTTCTTTAGGCTGTGCTTTAGTAGCCGGTAAAAACCTTGTACCAAAACCAGCAGCAGGAATAACCGCTTTCATATTACCACCATAAAATTTAATTTATATAATAATAGCTTTTCACTAAATCTAATCGAAAAGCTTCATGCTAACAAAAAGGAAAGAGTATAATTTATTATACTTAGCAAATTCCCCAATTAGCAATACAATAAAAACATTGAATAACACACACTAACCCCAGTTGAATATCATACAATGCATTTATTGAAATTAATTGCTAGTGAAGTCCCAAATAATCTTTAATCTGTTATTCACAAACTATCACCAACGATTATTAATATACTAAATAATATCAATTTCATTAATAATAAATATTTTCAAAATACCTCCATGTGAAAAAACATACAATAACAAGAATTAGTATCAAATTTAAACCCCCCACAAAATATTTAGTAACAATGTTTGAGAGTTTGAAAAAATTCATTACAATGTGAGGAAATGAAAAGGCATTTTTGCTTAAAAATTTCACATCCCCAATAGATGAAAATAACCATCAATATACTCTCAAATTCAAAAATTCTAAGGAAAAACAGCACAAAATTTATGGTTGAAAATTATATCCTCGCAAAATTTTTTAAAAAGAAAAAACAATTTAAATAACTATAGTTCTCGACATTAAAAATTTATGGTAATTGTGTCTATATTTTAGTATTTTCCAATCTCACTTTAAAATGCCATAGTACAT
>CACZPT010000161.1 GCA_902783085.1 uncultured Methanobrevibacter sp. | reverse complement strand
TAAAAAAAGAACTATAAAACTCGTAAAATTAATAAAAGAACTAAATTAGACAATTATTGAGTTATGTGTTTTCCTCTTAAAAAATGTCTTAATATCAGTTAATATAAAATATTATGTGTTACATATATTGTGATTAAAAGCAATCATCAAAGATTAATCCAACATCTAAAGCAACATTCCACAACACCACCAGTTCTACGGTTAATGTTAAATTAAACATTCTGTTTGAAACATATCTTTCTTATTGACGTATTTTAAACTAGAATAGGGATTTTTAGAATATTATATAAACTCTTTAATTAATTTTAATATTTTTGAAATATTATTTTCAATCAATAAATTATGTTTTGTATTATCAAAAATTATTAACTCAGAATTTTTAATATTATTATTTAATACTTGTGCTAGGTTTAAAGAGACAATATCATCATCAATACCATATAATATTAATGTTTTATTTTCTATTTTTGATAATTGATCTGTAATATTGAAATTGATAACAACATCTATTCCATTTTCAATAGCTTTAATATTGGCTGTTTCAGCTTTCATATTTTTAACTACTTCCAAAACTTCCCTATTTTCATCATAAACTTCCTGTGGAATAACATATTTAACCATATTATCAAAAAATACTTCATATGATATATTGATAGTATTTTTAAATTCAATTAGTTTTGATGTTAAATTATCATCATTTTCGCTATAACTGGACATTAAAATTATTTTATCTACAAATTCCGAATATTTTAAAGTGAATGTTAACGCGATGTTTCCGCCTAATGATAAGCCAACTAAACTGGCTTTTTCAATGTTTAATTTTAAAAATAAATTATGTAAATCTTCTGCAAGTAAATCCATTGTGAATTCGTTTTCACCTAAACTAGAATTGCAATGGCCTCGGACATCATATAATAATATTTTATATTCATTCTTTAACATTGAATATAATCCCATCCAATATTCAAGACTATCCGCCAATCCATGTATGAAAACAATTGTTTTGTCTCCACTACCTTCAAAGATATAATTTACTTCCATGATAATTAATTTAATCCATTATCTTTATAAATAATTTTTATAATCAACCAACTGATATATGGCAAATATTTCTTGAAATTTTTTATACACCCACCATATTCCTCAAAAACTTCTTCAATTTTGACATTGAATCCTCATTTGAATTTAAATCTACTTTTATTGGAAAAATAAACATGAACCTAAATCAACATCAACTGTCAGCATGATAACAACTTAGTTTTGAAAAGTGTTTGATGTAATCACTTCTCAATTTTGTCCTTATCGTCAATGAAAAATATTGCCAAAACAAGCATTATAAGATGTAAAACAAGCAAAATCAATGCTGTTTGGTTGAACGCAACAACGGAAGCATTATTATGATCTATAGTACCCCCAGCCAAAACGGCCACAATCACAACAAGAACTGATGAACCAATTGCTGCAAAAATCTGTCTTAGTGTGTTGTTGACTGCAGTTCCGTCCTCAACCTTATCAGACACCATGGTCATAGACCATGTTGTTGCAGGCATCAGAGCCAGACCCGCACCAATGTAACGTATTGACTGAGTAATCACCAGGAATTCAAAAGAGGTATCCTGAGTATAAAACATCATGGTTCCAAATCCTATTATTGAGAAAATACAAGCCAAAACCAAAACCCTTTTGATTCCGATTCTATTTGTAAGCAGCGGCCCTATGAAATTAAATAAAATTATTAAAATTCCACCAGGAAATAGTACTGATGCAGAAATGATAGCTGAATTATAGGCTACACCCTGAATGAATATTGGAATAAGTGCTGTACACCCATTCAAAGCGAAATAAAGGATGCAGATAAATACTGTACCTATTGAGAAATACTTGTTTTTAAGTATGGACAGGTTAACCAATGGATTTTCCAATTTTGGCTGGCGCCTTACAAACAGGATTAAGGCTACAGTTCCAACGATTATAGGTATGATTACCAAATTGTGGGCAAATCCATAATCTGCAACATTTGTAAAACCAAGCATTATGCCAGCACATCCAATAATAGACAATATGACAGACAGATAGTCTAGAGGATAATCCTCAATTGGAGTATTATCTTTTACAAATATTGAACCTAAAACTAAAAGAATCGTTGTAGATATTGCGAAAAATGAGAATAATGTTCTCCAGCCATATATGGTTATGACAAATCCCCCTATGAATGAACCAAGGACAGGAGCTATTGCAACAATCAAACCATACATGCCCATATAAGTTTGCCATTTTTCTTCAGGAATTGTTTTAAGAAGTAATATCTGAACATATGGCATTATAATACCGTTTCCAATGCCTTGAAGAACTCTACCAATAATTAGAACAATCAATGAAGTTGAAAAATAACATACAATTGATCCTAAAAGGAATGTAATCAGTGAAAAAAGAAATATTGTTCTTGCATTGAACCGGCGTGATATGAACGCACTCAATGGAATCATAACTCCCACAACAAGCAGAAATGCTGAATATGACCACTGCGCCTGTGTTGATGTGACTGAAAAATCACTCATCAGATAAACAATGCCCGTTGTGATTATTGATTGTGCTATCGTTACTAATGCTGCGGCTAGAGTAAAGAGAACTAACAACCGCATTTTTGTGTCTAACTTGATATTCATATTCTCACTTCAAAAGAGCCATGATTTTTATTATGTACTGAATAGTTATATTCTTTCCATGTTACTGGGATAATGAACTTTACAATGCAGTTAAGCAGAATGAACATGCAAAAATACTATAAAAAACCATCTTGTTGAAATCCTATTTTTGTTGATTGACCAATACTATAAACTAATGTTTTTAGTTTTGTTTCTTTGTTTTATAATCATGTATAATGAATATTCTCATTAATATTTTAAATTATATCCACCCATTTTTCTCCCGATTCCTTTTTACCCTTAAATACATCAAGATCCAAGGAATTATTTTTAAATGAAACAATCATAGTACAAATTGCATCCCCAGTTACATTTACAGCAGTTCTAAACATGTCTAAGATATGATCTATTCCCATAATCATACCAATCGCATCCACCGGTAATCCTACAGAAGTGAATACCATGTTTAATGTGATTAATCCAACTGATGGGACACCTGCTGTTCCAATTGATGCTGTTACTGCCGTGAAAATTACTGTAAGAAGAGCCGATAATCCTAAATCCATACCATATGCTTGAGCTGCAAACATGACCGCACAACCTTGCATAATAGCTGTTCCATCCATATTAATTGTAGCACCTAATGGAATAGTAAATGATGAAACATCACGAGAAACACCTAATTCAGAAAGTTTTTCTAAGTTTAAAGGTATTGTGGCATTTGATGTTGAAGATGAAAATGCAAAAAACATTACTGGGAAAAACTTTTTAAAAAATCTAATTGGATTTAATCTTGTTAAAATAACTAATAGAGCGGGATAAACAACAAATGCCTGTATGGCTAATCCTAAAAGAACACATCCTACATATTTAGTTAATGGTAATAAAGTATCTAAACCTAATGAAGCGAAAGTTTTTGCCATCAAACAGAAAATTCCAATTGGTGCGAATTTCATGACAATATGTGTCATTTCCATCATTATTGAATTTCCTTGAGTGAAAAAATCGTTGACTAATTTTGTTTTTTCCCTTAATTTAGCTAAAATGATTCCAATAAGCACTCCAAATATAATAACTGGCAACATATCCCCATTGGCAAGGGAGTTAAATGGATTATCTGGAATCATATTTAAAACTGTATTGGATGCGGATGCATTAGTTGTAACATTGGCCTGTGCAACACCAACCATATTTAAACCGGCACCAGGTTTAATTATTCCAGATATTAAAAGAGCAACGGTAACTGCTAATGCGGTTGTTATAAGATAAATAATTATTGTTCGACCTCCAATCGTACCAATTTTTTTAATATCTGAAATTGAAGCTACTCCAACAATTATTGAAAAGAAAACCAGCGGTACAACTAGCATTTTCATTAATTTAATGAAACCTGTCCCGCCCAAATAAAAAACATTATTTAAAAGAATAACATCTTTAATAAACTGATCAGATACAAACTCATTCAAAATTAAACCAACAATTAAACCTAAGAACATGCCCATTAACATCCAGTTACCTAGGCTTATTTTTTTTAGTTTTGAAATCATTCCCATAATTACACCATATATAGTATATGTATATTAACTAATACTTAATAAATGCTATTTATTCCAAAAGATTCTTGAAAACACCACACCATATTATAAATTCAGCGATAGATTACCAATTATTTTCCCTTTATTTTCAATAGATATTGTATCCTCAAGTCTAACACCGAATTCACCTTCAAGATATATTCCCGGTTCTACTGTTATAACCATTCCTTTTTCAATAATAGTATTGTCTTTTAGTGAAAATGATGGTGTTTCATGAATATCTAAACCTAAACTGTGTCCTGTTGAATGGATGAAATTTTTTTCATATCCATATTCTCCAATAACATCACGTGCAATTTTATCGATTTCACAACATTTTAATCCTGGTTTAATGGCTTTAATTGCTTTGTCATGGGATTCTTTGACAATATCAAATATTTCATGTTCTTTTTCTGTATAAACAATTGTTCTTGTGTTGTCTGAACAGTACCCCTTATATTTTGAGCCCCAATCGACTAGTATTGGAGTTTCTAATTGTTTTGCTTGAGGTGTTGCATGGGGAAGGCTAGATGGAGAACCGCTTGTCAGTATTGTGTCAAAAGACTCGCCAGATGATCCATTTTCAATCATTAATTTAACTAATTCGAAAGCAATAACATCTTCAGTTTCATTTCTATTTAATAAATCAAGTTGTTTTAGTGATAGTTGTGCAATTTCGGTTGCTTTTGTGATATTTTTAATTTCAGCTGGTGTTTTAATCATCCTTTCTTTTTCAATATAATCTTTTGAATTAATGTTGAAATCATCCCTAAATTTCTCATAGATATTATATGTTAATGATGGTTCGATAGCTAAGTTTTTTATGCCCTCTTTTTTCAAATCATCCACCATATTATCAAAATTATCGAATTGTTTAATTTCAATTGTTGAATTTTTTAAAGCTATTTCCATATCCATTTGTGATGTGTAAATAATTGGATTTTCTTTTATGATACAAAATGCGAAGCTAGTTGGTTTATAATTTGATATATATTCTATATTTGTGAAGAGTGTGAGCATATACCCTTGATAATCATCATTTTCCATTTTATTTAAAATATTGTTTAAATGAAGTTTTTCATAGTCCATGGTTAAATATTTAGAAAAAGCTTTATATATAAAATTAGATATTTTAACATTATGTTTAAATTTACAATTAATGAAATAAGAGATTTGATAATAGCATTTATTTTTATTTCCCTTAGTTTTTCATTATTATATTCTGGACGAAATGTCTCAGCCCTATTAAACATATATCCAATAGTTATGATTGGTGTAGGTTTAGGATTTATCTTACATGAATTAAGCCATAAATTTGCATCAATGCATTATGGATATTGGGCAGAATTTAAATTATGGCCCACAGGATTAATATTTGCTTTAATTTCATCATTTTTTGGATTTGTATTTGCAGCACCTGGTGCGGTTTATACATATAGCCAATATTTAGATGAAAAAACAAATGGCATAATTTCAATTGCAGGTCCAATCGTTAATATTATACTTGCTTTAGTATTTTTATTAATAGCGGCTACCATTTACCGACAATCATTTTTCAATGCGGGACTTAAATATCTATTCATTATATGTAGTTTAGGATTTAATATTAACAGTTACTTGGCAGTATTCAACATGATTCCAATCTGGAATTTAGATGGGTCTAAAGTATTTAGATGGAATGTTGTAATATGGCTTGTAACCATTGGAATTGCAGGAATTATGACATATTTATCAATGACTGTTGGGGTCGAGAATATAATTCGAATGATAATAGGATTTTAAAATGACAGATAGAGAAATAAAATATTTTAAAGGAACACATAGAATTATCCCTCCAGAAAAAACAATTGAAAATAATGAAGATAAATGCAAAATAGCTGGAATTACACGTATTACTGAAATCACACATTTAGATAGAATTGGTCTTCCAGTTTTTTCAGCTATTAGACCAACCTCCCAAGAAGGTTCAATTAGTATCTATGGAGGTAAAGGTATAACTACCACACATGCAAAAGCTTCAGCTATGATGGAAGGTTTTGAGAGATATTCTGCAGAAAAACAAGATGATAAAATAATTGTTGGAACAGTACCTGAGATTTCCAGTGAATACAAAATTATTGATTTAAAATCTCTAAACTTGCCTAATGATTTTGATATGAAAAGTATTGATTCTATTAATCTTGAATGGAGTATTGCTCATGACCTGATAAGTGATGATGATTATTACATTCCGTCCAACGCTGTATTTCATCCATATATTCCAGGCGATAAATCAACTAGAAGCTTATTTAAATCAAATACTAATGGCCTAGCTAGTGGAAATAGCCTAGAAGAAGCTATATTACATGGTATGTTTGAGGTTATTGAACGGGATGCATGGAGTATTTTTGAGTTAACCCATAAAAATTCATCGCAAATAGATTTGGATAATATTGAAAGTGAAATAATACAAGAAGCACTTTTAAAATTTAGTGAAAATGAAATTAAAATTAAATTGATGGATTTAACGGCAGATATTAATATTCCAACAATTGCTGCATCTGCTGATGATACATTACTAAAAGATGCTGGACTTTTAACATTAGGTATTGGAACGCACTTGGATCCTGAAGTTGCAATTTTACGTGCTCTGACAGAAGTAGCTCAAAGTAGGGCAACGCAAATTCATGGTGCTCGTGAAGATACTGTTAGAGCTGATTTTGCACGTAATGCCGGTTATGAACGCATGAAAAGAATCAATAAACATTATTTCGATGAAGACGATGAAAAAATAAGTTTATCTGAAATTCCAAATAACAGTACTGATTCCATAACAAAAGATATTGATATTGTTTTAGAAGAATTAAATAAAAATGAAATAGAACATGTGCTTTACTATGATTTAACACGTCCAGAACTTAATGTTAATGTTGTTAGAGTAATAATCCCCACAATGGAATTGTATTCGATTGATCAAAGCCGTGCAGGTTACAGATTTTTAAGAGTTTGATTTTAATGGTAAAAATTATTATTTATGCTGGATTATCCATATCTTTCAGTGAAGCAAAAGAAATTCTTGATTCACATGACAATATTGAAGTTATTTATAAAAGACCTATCAAACGAGGGGATTTGGAGCAAGCTTTAAAGGAAAATCCGGATATTATCGGCATTGTTGATGGAGTATTTCATCAAAACTCATCAGTAGGACATAAAGAAATATTGAATGTTATTAAAAAAGGCATAACTGTTGTTGGATCATCGAGTATGGGAGCTTTGAGAGCTTCGGAACTTGATAGTCTGGGAATGAATGGAATCGGATATGTTTATAAACAATATGCAACTGGTAAAGTTACATCTGATGATGATGTTGCTGTAATTCTTGATAGTGAAACATTAGAAAGTCTATCAGAGCCATTGATAAATATGGATTATGTATTTACAAATGCTTATGGAGAAAATATAATAACCAAAGAAGAAAAAGATGAACTGGTAAAAATAGCCAAATCTACTTTTTATCCAAAAAGAAATTATTCTCAAACATTAAATGATTCAAATTTAAGTGATGATAAGAAAAATCAATTAATTGATTTTATTCGAATGTCACCAGATATAAAAAAAGAAGATGCTAAAGAATTATTAAAATACATATCCGAGATGGAAAAATGAATCTGGAAGAAAAAATTAATGTTGTCAAATCGATTTTGAAAGATAAAAAAGTAGTTATTTGTTTTTCCGGTGGTGCAGATAGTACATTACTTGCTTATCTTGCATCAAAAGTTTCTAGTGATGTTTTGGCAGTGACTATTGATAATGGCATATTCCCTAAAGATTTTATAAAAAATACTCGAAAAACTGCTGATGAATTTAATATAAAACACCATGTTATTCATTTGAATTTTTTTGATAACGAAAAACTTGTTTTGAATAATCCTAAACGATGTTATTATTGTAGAAAAGAAATGTATGGATCTATTGAAGAATATGTTCTTGAAAATGACTTTGATTTCATATGTGATGGTAATAATATCAGTGATTTGATTCAGGACCGTCCAGGAATACTTATTACTTATGGTAAACATTTTAAAACACCATTTATTGATGCTAGATTAACATCCAGCGAAATTCATAAATATTTACATGAAAATGATATTCGCTATTCAAAATCAACAACTTGTATTGCAACAAGAATTCAGCAAAATAGGACAGTTACCCTAAAAGAAATTGAAAAAATCAAAAAAAGCGAAGAGGTTCTTTCAAAAGAAAGTGGTTGTGAGTTAGTAAAAGTTAGGGATTTAGGTGATGTCTGTATGTGTGAAGTTAATGACTTTTCAAAAATTTTAAACAAAACGTCATTTAATAAAATTAATGATTCATTAAAATCATTCGGATATAAAAAAATTTGCTTAAATTTAGCACTTCTTGACGATGATGACAACATTGATATTGACTATAAAAATGGTGGATTTAAATATCAGCTACCATACACAATAAATCTAAATGATAGTGATACTCAAAATATTTCACAAAAAATAAGAATCAGTGAAAATGGATTGATTGAAGGATTTGATTTTAATAATTATGACGAAGCATTAAATGAATTTATGAATGTTCTTTCGATTATCAAAAGAAATGTTTAATTATTTATTTTGCATCTCCAGATACTTTTTAAGTACAATATCTGGAGTTTCAATTACTTTATCAAAACTTTCACTAAATGGCGTTTTATCTTCTATATCTCCACTATGGTTTTGAAGTCCTTGAAGGAATAATTTTTTACCATCAATTTTAAAGCCTATATCATCTGCTTCAACTTCAATAAGATTAATTTCAATTTGTGAAGCTTTTTCTAAAACATCATCAGCTTTAACATCATATTTTAACTTTAAATCTTTGTGAGGAGTTAATTCGTTAATAGTTCTTTTAATAACTGATTCAAAAAGTTCCAAGAATTTTAAAACTGGAGGCAAATCATTAGCCCACCAATAAGCTAAAACAGAGTTAAGGACGATTTCATGTTCAATATAATCATCCCTCCATCTTGCTCTAACTCCAACAGAACTCCCATCAACAATTTTAATAACCAAAACTGGACTAACAGCCATCTTACCACAATTATTCTACTAAAGCTTTAATTAAATCACTAGCCCTTACAAGACCCACTAAGTCTCCATCAACACCAATAACCGGAATTTGCTCAATATGCAATGTTTTCATTTTTTTAGCGCAATCAGAAACTTTTGTTTTAGAATTAGCAACTTCAACATTATCAGTAGCTACATCACCAACAACTTTATCAGTGAATTTTAAATGATTTTTTTCAATATATAAAACTGAAGTACTATCCCAAGACCATTTATCTCCTTCAGTACCAACAGTAGAACTGTGTTCACTTCTCTCAGAGATAATTTCACTTTCAGCAATGAAATCTGTTTCAGTTAAAATACCAGATAATTTGGATGAACTATCAAGAGTTAAAATTGATTTAAGTCCAAATTGCTTCATTGATTCAAAAGCTACATTTAATGGAGCTTTATCCCAAGTAGTTGGAACAGTAGTAATCATATAATTTTCAACAGCATCTTCAACATCAAGTTTTGTTAAAGCCTGTGAAACTAAATCAAAAGAAGTGATAATTCCAACTAATTCCCCATCATCATTAACAACAGGAAGTCTCCTAACATCAGTTTCAATCATTTTACTAGCAACATCTTTAACATCATCACTAGGACTTGCAGTAACAAGATTTCTACTCATCAACATTGCAATTTGTTCTTCATCAGGATTATTAATTAAATCTGAACGAGTTACAATTCCAACTAATAATTTAGTATCTTCTTTAACTACAGGAAGAACAGCTTTATTTTCTTTTCTCATTAAGTCTAAAACTTTTTCTCTGCTACCTGGAACAGACACACTAACAACTTTTTTAGACATAACTCTTTTTACTAACATAAAAACACCTTTTAAAAAAGTTATAATATTAAATTAAGATAATTAATGCACAACAAGGACTGGGCATTTCGCAGCATTAACAACTTTTTCACTAACACTTCCCAAAATAAATCTATCAAAACCAGATTTACCAGAACTGCCCATGACAATTAAATCAATGTTTTCTTCATTAGCGACTTCTAAAATAGATTTTGCAGGAGATCCTTCTCTAATAATAGAAGATATCTTAATATCGCCGCCGACTATTTCTTCGAATTCATTAAGATCTTTTTCACAACGTTCTTCTAATAAGTGATTTAATTGTTCAATTTCTTCACTTAAAGAAATTCCATTAACAAAATGATTTTCAGATACACTTAACGCAATAATCTCAGCTCCACTTATACTAGCTATATAAATAGCATGTTTTTGGGCTTTTCTTGCGAAATCTGACCCGTCAACCGGAACCAATATCCTTTTGTACATATTTTCAACTCCATAATATATGGCTTTACCTATCCAATATATTATTAGTATAATTTTTATCAATAATATATAATATATTTTTTGTTTCACCACGATTAATTATGTTTAAAAATGGATTTTTTGAAATTTGTTTAAAAATTATTAACTCCGCAGCATTACCAATTTCGATATATGATTTTGAAAAATCAAACATGCAAGGATTTGTAGTTGCCATTTTTAAAAGTTCTAAAGGATTTAAATAATTTTTATATGATACAGACATTACTTTAAGACTAAACTCAAGTTCCCTTAACATATTGGGAGAATTAATCATTAAATTATCAGTCCCTAAAAGAGGATTAATACCTAAAGCCAACATATCATTTAAAGGAGCAACACCCACATTTAATGTTGCATTAGCCCTTGGACAAACAACAACATTCGAATTTGAATTTGACAAGTTAACCAAATCATCACTTTGAGGATTAGTACAATGAACAAGCTGATTAAAATTAGAATCAATCCCTCTTTTAATTTCACTTTTATTATATTTATCAATTGATTCAATTTGATTATTTAAAGATTCACCAACATGAATTGATGAAATTTTACCTGCCTTTTCACATTCACTTGTAATTAAATTAGCAACTTCATCACTTATCTCACCAAAACCACTAGGTGCAATTCCATCAGCTACTTTTAATAGTTTACGAACAGCTATTTTAACTTTGGATAAATCAGGATCATCACCATAAAAACTATCATCACGACCTAAAATAATTGGGTTTATTGGAATATCTTTTGAAGCTTCTTTTAAGAGTTTAACCCCTTTAGTTCCACCTTCCCTATAATCAATAAAATGAGTTGTACCTGATTCAAGCATTTCAAACATTGCACTTTTCATTGCCCCAATAATTTCTTCATCACTCGCAGAGGCCAATGCACGATGTTTAACTCCATTAGGTGGCTTAACCATCTCACTTAAAGATAATCCATAAGCTTCATCTTTAATAATTGAATCCCCAATATGTGTATGGGCATTGAAAAATGTTGGGCATACAATAGAACCTTCAACATCGATTATTTTACCCTCACAAGCATCTTTTGAAATATCTATTATAATTCCATCATCAACAACTATGTTTTCTTTAATTGGGTCTAGATTTAATCCTTTTAAAATAATTCCATTAGCTATTGTAAACATTGAAGAAAAATCTATAAAGCGTTTTATATAAACTTTATTATGAGATTAATAACAATATTTATATGCCAAGTATTAACATATTAATCACCATGATTGACATAATAACCACACTATCATACTATTCACCATATGACAATCCACTAGAATCACTATTTACTGTAATTATTTTCATAATCATTGTTGCATACTGTTGTAAGAGTATTGACGATTCTTCCGAAAACAATGATAACCATAATTCAACGCAAAAACCAGCTAAATTCAAAAAACTCAATAGTCTCGATGAATTACATGGTTATTATGGTGAGATTGATAGAAATGGATATCCTAAAAATTGGTCATACGATCCAACTTGGGATGATGCTTACTTTGAAAAATGGGGAACAGAACCTTGGTTTGATGATAATCCCCAAGACCACGAAAAAGACAAATAATATTCATTATTTAAAATCTTAATTTAATGAAAATTAAGCAATAATACGACTCCAATAAAATAAAACATATAAATACTTTAAAAATAAACTTTTATTAATGATTTTAAAAACAAAAAACCCCCACATTAAGGCCTTGGATAGAAAATGATGCCGAATGTTTATACCACTTGGCGAAAAATCCAAAAATAGGTCCAATAGCTGGATGGCCACCCCACAACAGTGTTGAAGATAGTCTAAACATTATTAAAACTGTTTTTTCTAAAAAAGAAACTTATGCAATCATAAAAGATGATGTTCCAATTGGTTGCGTTGGATTATTATAGTATTTCTCTTAAAGTTTTTACCATTTTGAGTTTGTAGTTTTTTGTATGATTTGAGTTTTTTTTTTGGATGTGGGAATAGTTATCTTGTGCTCTTGGTTTGTTTTTAAATATGTTGTATAACAGTATTTTTTATTATCGGTTTT
>CACZPT010000160.1 GCA_902783085.1 uncultured Methanobrevibacter sp. | reverse complement strand
TAAACAAGGATTATTCAACTTCATATTCCAGAGAAAAAATGGCTGGAACGAAAACAACAAATCAGCACTAAGAACTTGACAGTCCCAAGATGATTGAAATAAAAAAGTATTTAATAGATTAATTCAATATAAAGACAAATAGAATATTGGATGTGATTTTATAAAAAATAGTAATAAAAAAGTTGAAGTGAAAACAACTAATCAGAAATCAACTGTTATTAAAAATGAAGATGCAATCATTGCTGAGCATATTCTATTAAAACCTGCAGGATACCCGTTTGATTTTACTTTAATGGACGATAATATTGAAATAACAGATACTGCTTTATTTGAACAATATGCTCGTGACCAATGGTCCGGCCTTGTTGCATGTGAAGATTCATTTTTATTTGATCAAAAAATTATTCCTGATTATGCTTTTAAAATCATGTCAGTAACCCCGAATAATTCAATCATATCCGATACAACTAAAATTCAGATTATTATAGATGATATTGATAAAAATAAAGATATTAATACAATTAAAACCAATTTAACACTTTCAGATATTGTTGGTCAAGAAAATGCTAAAAATAAAGTTAAAATAATCAAAAAATATATTGAAAATCCTGAATCCTTTGGTCTTTGGGCTCCCAAAAACATATTATTTTATGGCCTTCCAGGTACTGGTAAAACAATGCTTGTTAAAGCACTGGCCAATGAACTTGATGTTCCATTGTATTTAATTAAAGCAACATCATTAATTGGAGATCATGTTGGGGATAGTGCATCTAAAATACATGAGTTATTTGAAAAAGCAAGTAAAAATTCTCCATCAATAATATTTATTGATGAAATTGATGCAATAGCACTGCATAGAATATTCCAATCATTAAGAGGGGATGTATCTGAAATTGTAAATTCTCTTTTGACTGAAATGGATGGAATAAGTGAAAATACTGCTGTTATAACTATTGGGGCCACGAATAATCCAAGTTCACTTGATTATGCTGTAAGAAGTAGATTTGAAGAAGAAATCGAATTTAAATTACCAAATGATAAAGAAAGATTTGAAATATTTGAAAATAATATTAAAACAATGCCCCTAAAATGTGATTTAGACATTAATAAACTTGTTAAAATTTCTAAAAATATGTCTGGAAGAGATATTAAAGAAAAAATTCTTAAAACATCACTTCACCATGCAATAGCTAATAACAGAGATGAAATTTTAATGGATGATATTGATTATGCCATTAGTGTGAGTAAAATTAAAAATACTGACATCAAGGGCATGTTTGAATAATTAATCCTTATTAAAAATAAAATCTGCCGCATCAATTACATCTTTTTTATCATTTTTTGCAGCATATTTAACTTGTTTTGAAATATCATAAAATATCTTATTAACAATAGAATTTGTTAAATTATTGATAATTTTATCGCTACCATCTACATCAGATAACTTCGCACATGCAATTTCACATTCACGTTGCCTTATCTCTTCCATGGATGACCTTAAAGTTGATAGAATATCTTCAACTTCCATTAACTTGAAGGAATCTTTAAGTAAATTAAACTCTTCATCGATGATAATTTCAGCTTCACCGAATTCTTTTTCACGAAGTTTAGTATTACTATCAGCAATCTCACGTAAATCATCAATATTGTACAAAGCAACCCCCAACTCAACTACATCTTCAGAAATATCACGAGGATTAGCAATATCAACCATAATTAAATTATCATTATTTAAACCAATATTTTCCAAACGTTCTTTAGTTATGATTACATGTGGTGCACTAGTAGCACTGATTACTAAATCAGCATCTTTTAAATAATTATCTAAATCTGAAAATAAGATAGCCGTTCCATCCAAATCCTTTGCAAGTTCAACAGCAACATAAAAAGTACGATTAGCTACAAAAATAGCATTTAAATCTTTTTCAGCTAAAGCTTTTGCAACCAGCTTACCCATTTTTCCAGCACCAATAACTAAAACTGATTTACCGGACAAATCTCCAAGATAAGACTCAGCCAAATCAACAGCTGCTGAACCTATAGACACAGACCCTTTATTAATATTAGTTTTATTTCTAACGACTTGGCCAACATGAATTGCTTTTGTAAAAATAGTATTTAAAACCTTACCACAATGATGATTTTTAACAGCATTATTTTTAGAATCTTTAACTTGACCTAAAATTTGATCTTCACCCACAATCATTGATTCTAAACCGGAAGTCATACGAAGTAAATGCTTTACAGAAGATTCACCATACTCAATAATAATGCTTTTATTTTCATGAGATAATAATTCTTCATCGAAAAGGATATAATCATTGTGAATATAATATTCTTTACGATTACAAGTTGAAATTTCAACATATTCACTAATAGAATACTTTTCTTGTAAATTCCAAAATAAATCATCAATCTCCTTTGAGATATTTTCCATAGACTGAATATCAGCAATTTTATGATCAACCCTTAAATTAAGTATCATTTAAATCCCCTTTATTAAATCATAAATAACAGCCTTTGCTCGATTGATTTCTCCATTTCTAATTAAATTATTAATATTTTCATCTTCAAAAATATGATAAAGATATTTTCGCCTGTCCTTTTGGTTTGAAATAGATTCTTTTAATAATGAACGTGCATAGTTCTGAAGTTCAATTTCAATAATGTCTTCTTCTGTAATAATAGATTGTATTTTTTTTCTAAGTTGTCTAGCCATTAATGGACTTTTACCATTTGTAAAAATAGAAATTTCAATATCTGAAATATTAAAACTTGTTGGTACAATAATATCGCCATTATATGGAAAATCTGCACGATTAATTAATTTATCTTTTGAAATTTTAGAAACATAATCAGATAGGTCTTTATCACTATTAGCTATAACAACCAAATCACTCCAGTCAACTAACTCATCAATTTCATCTTTTGAGTGAAAACTGGCTCCATTATCATTTAATTGTTTGTCAACATTACTACCTACAAGTTTGACATTAGCACCATGTGATAAAAATTTATTAGCTCTTCTTATAGCAACTTCTCCAGTTCCTAAAATAAAAACATTTAAATCGGAAGTTTTTAAATAAATAGATGTCCAACCCATTTTAATCAGAATTTTCTAACGATTTAGCCTTTAAAACACTAACTGCTTTTCTTAAATCATTATCACAGTCAGTTAAAATATTCATAGCTTCAAGCTTTGAAATATTAAATGTAGAAGCTAATGCTTCAGCCCGCTCATCAGGTTGTGGTTTTTCAACACCAACTAATCTCTCTGAAAGCTCCTTTTTTAAATCTAAGTATTCATCTTCACTCATACCCATATTTCTCAAAGTCATATCTCTTAAAGGACAAGGTTTTGATGGTTTACAACACCATATGAGTGATCCAAAACAAGTTCCAGCACCTTCACCCAACCTTGTTTGCTTTGCAAATTCCATTTTAATTTCAATATACTCTTGAGGGGTTAAATTAACCTCATCCAATGCATTTAAAATAGGGCATGGCTTAACCGGCGGACAACAAAAAGCAAGTCCTCTTATATCTCCACCCCTACATATATGAGATGGCGCATCTTCCCAAGTCATAATAAATCTCCATAAAATATAATATTTTACTTTTTCTTAAACTAAATATATAATACTTTTGTAAAAAAACCACTACTAGAAACTTAAGCAAAAATTGATTATTTGTTAACATTGTTATATTTTTATTTTAGAAAGTTTTTTATATTTTTATTTGCATATATT
>CACZPT010000159.1 GCA_902783085.1 uncultured Methanobrevibacter sp. | reverse complement strand
TATTATGCTAAATTTTTAGATGGTTCAGGTAAGCCTTTAGCTAATACAAATATCACATATAATATTAATGGTGTAATGTATACTAGAACTACAAATGCTAGTGGTTTTGCTAGGTTAAATATTAATTTAGATCCGAATACTTATATTTTAACTGCTATCAACCCTAATGATGGTTGTATGGATTCTGGTATTGTTAAAGTATTGGGTTCTTCTTCCACTTATTTGGATGTTAATAATTATGAATATGGGGTTGGAGATAATAAAACTATAACTGTTGCGTTATACAATGAATTAGGTTATAAAATTCCTAATCAGATTGTCTCAGTATCTGTAAATGGTAAATCATATAATTTAAACACATCAAGTGATGGTGTGGGTAGTGTTAATGTTATTTTAGATTCAGGTAATTATACTGTTAATTATGCATTTGCAGGTACTAATCTTTATAAAGCTTCATCTAATAGTAGTACAATTAGTATTTGTCAATCAAAAGACATATCTTATATTGCTGATGATGCTGTTATTTATTATGGTAATCATGAAGCATTTTATGTTACTGTATTAAGTGATAATCAACCGGTTGTTAATGAATCACTTTATTTAACTATTAATGGTGTAACATATTCAAGATTGACTAATGATAGTGGTGTTGCAAGATTAAATATTAATTTAAATCCTGGTGTCTATGATATTTCATATGAAATTAGGAATCTTGATTATAGACAATTAACGCAATCTAATAGGATTACAGTTATTGATACTAATGTATCAAGATTATCGGGTGTAGATGCTGTTATTAGTAAAGGTATGGGTCAGAAATTTAATGTTACATTAACTTGTGGTAATGTTCCTTTAGTTAATAGGTCTGTTATTTTAAACGTTAATGGTGTAAACTATACAAGAGTGACTGATGCTAGTGGTATTGCTGCATTAACTATTAATTTAGATGCTGGTAATTATACTATTAAATATTATTATGCTGGTGAAGATAGAATCCTATCTTCAAGTGGCCAAGCTCTTATAACTGTCAAAGAAAGAAGTCCTACTTCAATTATTTGGAATACTGTTACTTCATTTTCATCAGAAAATCTATCTAATTTAACAGTGTTGTTGAGAGATAATAAGGGTGCCCCATTATCTAATAAAAAAGTTGTATTTACAATAGGATCTAAATCGTATACTGCAAATACTAATGATAAAGGTATTGCATATGTTAATTTAAGATTAACTCCAGCATCATATACTGTAAATTATGCCTTTGAGGGTGAGGTTGACTATCTTTCAAGCGAAGGTTCAACTATTATTACAGTTTCTCAAGTTGGTTTAAATGGATTTGGATATTGGGTACAGGGAAGAGATATGGAAAATGTTAATTTAGCAGAATTAGCATCTCTTGGTACTGGTGAAATATTCTTGAATTCTTATGCATTTACTTTATATGGTGAATCTAATGTATTATCTTGGATTAATACAGCTAATAGCTATGGTATTAATGTCCATATTTGGATGCAAACTTTCTATAATGGAGGTTGGATTTCCCCTATGGATGGTGAATCAATAAATAGGAATTTATTTGATTCATTAATTAATGAAGCTAAATATTATGCTAGTCTTAATGGTGTGGCTGGTGTACATTTAGATTATTTAAGATTCGCAGGTAATGCTTATGCAACATCTGGAGGTACTGCAGCAATAACTCAATTTGTAAAAGAAGTTACAGAAGCTATTGATAGTGTAAATCTGGGCTGTATTGTTTCAGCAGCAGTCATGCCTGAAACTTCAGGTGATGCTTATTATTATGGTCAAGATATTCCAGCAATTACTAAATATTTAGATGTAATTGTCCCAATGCAGTATAAGGGTAATTATAATTCTGGAACTAGTTGGCTTACATCAACCACTAAATGGTTTGTACAGCATTCTAGCGGTGCTCAAGTTTGGTCTGGTTTACAATCATACAGGTCTGATTCAAATGTTGTCCTATTGTCTTATAGTGAATTATTCAATGATGCTCAAACTGTGATGAATGCCGGTGCATCTGGTGTTATTTTATTTAGATGGGGTCTAACTCCATATTTGGATTTTAGTTCTTTTAATAATCCATCATATGGTGATTTTGTTGAAATTCATGATATCTTGGATGGAGCTATCTATTTAAAAAATTGGATAGAATCAAATGGTACTCTTCCAGATTTAATAGATATTGGTGGTGTACACTATTCCAGTTCACAATTTTTATATTTGATGAGTGCAGCTTTAGTTTCAATTAATAATGAATCTTATTCAGATATTATTGCTATTGAAGTTAATTCATCTGTTAATTCTTCAGGTGATGTCATATATGATCAATTACCAAATAGTGAATTTTTAAAAATAGCTAGTGTAATTTGTGATTATTGTAATTCAAGCAAATGTGCACCAAATAATATATCATCTTCACTTGGTGATATTAAATATGAAACATTAGTTTATGCATATTCTAGAATTTTAACATTCTATCACAATAATGGGTACTTACCAGCATTTGTTTATGTGGATAATTTCTTAGATAATTATTCTTTAACTGTATCGATGCTTCCAAGTAATACTAATCAGTATTATTACATTAATTATACTACAACTTGGTTAAATTATTGTCCTAAGTGTGGATATTATGGAACTTTACTTATTAATCCTAAAGGAGTGTATGAGGGTGAATTAACTTGTGCATTTTGTGATAGTGATTATTGTGGAGTTTCAGGTAATGATAAACTTTCAGAATCTGATTATGCTTTAACTAGATTATCGGATAGTGTTCCTACTGAAGCTGGTGATGTTGGGGGAAGTATTGCTTTAAGTGATATTCTCACGGCATCTGTGGATTTAAAAAATTATATTGAGGCTAATTCTAAATTACCTAATGAGGTCGCATTATCTTCAGGCGGATTTACTTTAGCAGAATTCTTATATTTGATGAGTAAAGCTATTGTTAATATTAATAATGGTGATTTATCAGATATTGGTTCTTTGGATGTTAATAATCCATCTTCACCAATTGGTGATGTAATAGATGCATATTTAAATAAAGTTGATTATATTGATGTTGCAAATAGGGTTGCTAATTTCATTGTTGGATATGGTCAAGCTCCAAATTATGCTTCATCTACTTTAGGTAAGATTTCATATGATGAATTAGTAGATTCATTTTCACATGTATTGGATTATTATGTTGAAAATGATGGTTCATTACCTTCCAGTGTACACATTGTTTATTCTGGTGGTTCTTATTCTAGTTCAATATCTGAGTTGGCTAATTCGTTGATTGAAGGTTTAACCAGTACTCGTGATAAAGCTGTTGCTTTATATAATTATGTGCGTGATAGTATTGCTTATTCATTTTATTATAATACACAGAAAGGTGCTCAAGGTACATTAACTTCTGGTTCAGGTAATTGTTGTGACCAAGCGCAATTGTTGGTTGCTATGGCCAGGTCAGTTGGATTAACTGTTAGATTTGCAACAGGTACTTGTACATTTAGTAGTGGTACTTATGGTCATGTATGGGTTCAATTTGATATTGATGGAACTTGGATTAATGCTGACCCTACAAGTAATAGAAATTCCTTTGGTGTTATTAATAATTGGAATACTAATTCATATACTAGTAAAGGTACATATGATGTTTTACCATATTAAATTTAAAATTTGCCAATAATTAATTTTATTGGCTTTAATTTACTTTTTTTAAAAATTAATAGCTTATTTTAGGCCAACCAAAACTTTTTTATACTCTTAAACTAAAATTATGTATAAGGTGTTTTTCATGGCCGATACTAAAATTAGTGAAAATATTGAAGAATATTTGGAAGTTCTTTATCGTAATGGAAGTAATAAAGAACAAGTTTCAACAACTACTTTATCTAAGGAGTTAGGTATTGCTCCAGGTAGTGTAACTCAAATGCTTAAAAAATTAGAAAATTTAGGTTATATTAATTATACTCCTTATAGGGGTGCTTCTTTAACTGATGAAGGTATGAAAATTGCCCAAAAGATTACTAGAAAACATAGGATTTTAGAAAAATTCTTAATCGATATTTTAAATATTAAAGAAGAAAATGTTCATGAACAGGCTTGTGAAATGGAACATACATTATCTGATGAGGCTGAAAGAGCTTTATGTACTATGTTACACCATCCAGATTTATGTCCTGATAATAATATAATTCCAGCATGTAATTTTGATTTTAATAGCTGCAATGAATGTTTTTCTGTTAAAGATTTTGATACTATTATTAATAGAAAATTTAACTTACTTTCTATTTCAGAATTAAATAATGGCTCTGAAGGTACTATTTCTTTTATTCGGGGCAACAATGAACTTTTAGAGGATATTTCAGATTTAGGAATTAAAGTTGGATATGAGGTATATTATTATTCAAATGATAATAATAAGTATTTGATTTCTATTAATGATGAAGAATTAACTATTTCTAATGAAATGGCTAATAACATTTTTATTAGAGTTTAATTCTTTTTAAACTCTTTTTTACTAAAAATTTATATAATATCAAATTTATATTATATTGCGTAATATAATTTTTCTTTTTGGTGTTTTAATGCGCGGTAATTTATCTGATGAAATGGTGTCAATTAAGATAGAAGAAGGTAGTAAAAGGCCAATAGCTTTACATGAGAAAAGTCTTTTTGGTAAAATTGAAGAAGATTATTTGATACTTTCCTTAATTGAGGCTTGTTATTTATTAGAAAAAGGCCGTCTTGACATCTATGAAGATGATATTGTATGTAGTGTATCTTATTTGATTGATCTTTTAAAAGAAAAAAATATTTATGGTAAATATGTTGTTTATCGTGATTTAAAAGATCGGGGATATGTTATCAAAACGGGTTTCAAATATGGTTGTGAGTTCCGTTTATATGATAGGGGAAGGTCTCCCGGAAAGGGTCATTCAGACTTTTTAGTTAAAATTATTTATGAAAGTTATTATATTAATGCACTTGATTTTGCAAGTAATGTTCGTGTGTCACATGGTGTTAATAAGAAACTTCTTTTAGCTATTGTTGATGATGATTTTGATATTACATATTATAATGTTGAATGGACAAGACCATAACTTTAATTGAAATTTCCTACTATAATTATGTTAGTTATATTGTATTTCATAATAATTCTTAAATGAATTTTTAATTTAATGTATGTGTTATATATAAGGTGATTTATTTGATTGATCCATGGGCATCAACAAGTGTAGATTATGATAAGTTAGTTAATCAGTTCGGTATTCAAAAAATTTCAGATATGATAAGTGAGATTAAAGACCCGCAAAGGTTGATGAAAAGGGGTGTGGTCTTTGGACATAGGGAATTTGATGAAATTAATAAGTTAATCAATAAAAATGAAGATTTTGCTGTTGTAACCGGTATGATGCCTAGTGGTCAAATGCATATTGGCCATAAAATGGTTGTTGATCAACTAATTTGGTACCAAGACAAAGGTGCAATGTTATCTCTTCCAATTGCAGATTTAGAATCTTACGCTGCAAGAGATATGAGTTTTGATAAGGCTCGCAAAATAGCTGTTGAAGAATATTTGACTAATTGGATTGCTTTAGGTTTAGATTTGGAAAGGGATAATGTTAATGTATACTTACAATCTGAAAATAAATTACTCCAAGATTTAGAATTTAAAGCATCACGTAAAACTAATTTTAACCAACTTAAAGCAATTTATGGTTTTGACGAATCTACAAATATGGCTCATATGCAAGCTCCATTAATGCAAGTGGCTGATATTTTACTTCCACAAATTGAAGAATTTGGAGGTCCAAAAAAGGTTGTTGTTCCAGTTGGAATAGACCAGGACCCACATATTAGACTTACAAGAGATATTGCACATAGACTTTCAGAAGAATTAGGTTTTATCTCACCTGCATCTACTTACCATAGATTTTTAACTGGATTAACAGGGGATAAAATGAGCAGTTCAAAACCATCTACTGCAATTTATTTAAATGAAGATCCAGAAACTGCTGCAAAAAAAGTCAAAACAGCTAAAACTGGTGGAAGAGAATCACTTAAAGAGCAAGAAGAATTAGGTGGTGAAGTTGACAAATGTGTAATTTATGAAATGTTGGTTTACCATTTAATTGATGATGATGAGGAAATTGAAAAAATACGTGAAGAATGTCTTTCAGGTCAGTTACGCTGTGGAGACTGTAAAGTAAGAACTTCAGAATTGATGAGAGAATATTTTGAAGATTTAAAAGATAAACAAATTGAGGCATCAGAAATTGCTGAAACGTTATTGTAGTGAAGTTTATAAAGCTTTCAGTGAAAATAAATTATCTATTTATATTTCAATAGCTATTCTTTTAATTTCTTTACTTTTAGGTTATTTTTTAGAGGATTATCTGTATAGTTATTTCAATCCAGTTGTAAATAACTTAAATCATAAAGTTAGTTCGGGTGTTATTAAATTAACATATATGACTATTTTTACAAATAATATGCGAATAATAATTCAAATGTTTATTTATGGAATATTTTTCTGTTTAAGTGCTTTTATACTTGCATTTAACGGATTTTTTATAGGGTATTATGTTGCTTTACAAAATAATTTTTTTAAAACAGCAATATTAATGATTCCTCATGGAATTTTTGAACTTCCATCATCTATTTTAGCATGTGCTTCTGGTTTGATTCTATTTAATTTTATTTTTAGAATATTTAAATCGTTTTGGAATGATAATTCATTTAAAAATTCTGTTCTATCTAATTTAGATAAATTAAAACAATCTTTAATAATTTTTTCCGTATCTGTTATTTTAATGATTATAGCATGTTTTGTTGAAGTCTATCTTACTGTCCCAATTGCCAAGTTCATTTTAGGTTAATTTTTTATCAAAAATAATGCAAGAATGCCATGATTTGTTTAAGCCTGGGCGAATTGCACAAATTGTAGTGTTTATCTAATGTTTTGATTAAATTTAAATAGTAATATAATTAAAATAATAATTGATAATGTTTAATTAAACTTTTTTTTTCAACAATAACTAGGTTAAAAAAAGAAACATTAATACTGTAATTGTCTGAACCTTTGAGATGGAGGATAGCACAGTAATTGTATACTCATAAAAGTGTACGGACTGTGATAAGAATTCTCATCTTCTACGATGTTGAGGTAGTCCAAATATTCAAATTCAAAATAATATATTAATTTAAATTTGGTCATACAGAAATGCCTCTTCTTATTGGGGTATGGATGAATTACATATGTGGGAGTTTGGAATTATTTTTCAAATGTTCTCTGAGTTGATTTAAATTAAATCAATATACATCAATATCTTCAATAGAAGATTTGAAATCGTTGGGACGACGGGGCAGTAAAATTTCCTAAACTGATAGGATTCTTTTTAGGTTTGCAAATCCCCCATAATGTCTTATGGTGGGGAAGTTCAATTAATTTTAATGTGATTTATTATGATAAGATGTGTTTCATGTGGAGCAGAATATGATGACGATGAAGTTATCTACACTTGTGAGAAATGTGGATCTGTACTTGAGCTCGTCAGCGATATTGATGTTTCCAAAGATGTGTTTGACGGTAGAAAAGATAATTTATGGAAATTCAAAGAATGCATTCCAGTAGATGAAACTAAAATAGTTTCTTTAGATGAAGGAGGAACACCTTTTTGTAAATGTGATAAATTGGGCGATGAATTAGGTGTTAATTTATATGTTAAAGTAGAAGGTTCTAATCCTACTGGAAGTTTTAAAGATAGAGGAATGACTGTAGGCATGACTAAAGCGATGGAATTGGGTGTAAATACAGTTGGTTGTGCTTCAACTGGTAATACATCAGCTTCACTTGCTGCTTATGCTGCTCGTGCTGGACTTCGTTGTATTGTATTTTTACCTTCTGGAAAAGTCGCACTTGGAAAATTAGCTCAAGCAATGTTTCATGGTGCTGAGGTAATGTCAATTAATGGTAACTTTGATGAAGCATTAGAAGCAATGACTGCTCTTGCTTTAGAAAAACATCTTTATTTATTAAATTCAATTAATCCATATAGGCTTGAAGGTCAAAAAACTATTGGTTATGAAATTTTAAGGGATTTAGGTTGGCAAGCTCCAGATAGAATTATTTTACCGGTTGGTAATGCAGGTAATATTTCAGCTATTTGGAAAGGAGTATCTGAATTTTATAATGCTGGTTTTGTTAAAGATTTACCGATGATGACAGGTATTCAAGCTGAAGGAGCATGTCCAGTTACTAATGCATTTAAAAAAGGTGACAAAAGAGTTGTGCCTGTTGAAAATCCTGAAACAATAGCTACTGCAATTCGTATTGGTGCACCAGTTAGTGACATTAAAGCATTAAACGCAATTTATGATTCAAACGGTTATTCTGAAACTGTAAGTGATGAAGAGATATTGGATGCTCAAAAATTACTTGCAAGAACTGAGGGTATTGGTGTTGAACCAGCATCCGCAGCTTCAATTGCAGGTCTTAAAAAACTTGTTGGTGAGGGTGTAATTGATAAAGGTGAAACAATTACATGTGTAGTTACAGGACATTTACTTAAAGATCCAAACACTGCAATAGAGGCTTGTACTAAACCAACTGAAGTTGATGCTGATATTGATACTTTAAGAAAATTATTAATGGATGAATGATTTTTCATCTTTAATATTTTATCTTTATTTTTAATTTCATTAATTTTTTTTTTCTAATTTTTTCTATAACTACTCCATATAATAACATATTTTGTTTCAATTATTGACTTGGTAATGATTAAAATTCATGGTAAATATTATTGTATTTATCAAGAATTAACCATTTTATACCAATAGATTTATATATAGTAAAATTTAAACTATTAGTATAAAAAAATGAGGTGAAAAAATGGAATTACCAATTGCTCCTGTCGGAAGAATCTTAAAAAACGCTGGTGCAG
>CACZPT010000158.1 GCA_902783085.1 uncultured Methanobrevibacter sp. | reverse complement strand
ATAAGGTTCATATCATTAATGTGAGAAAATTTTTTAAAAAAAGAGAAATGAAAAATGTTCAAAATTAAATAATTTCTGCCAACACTCATTTATTGAAAACAAAAACGTAAAAGACACATATAATCGTTATGGGATTACAAACAGGAATATGTTTGTTATTTGCTTAAAAATATTTTTTATGCATGCTTTTTTTAATTATAGGATTTTTGATGTTGTTAATGAGTTAAATAGATCATTTAAACTTAGAAAATTTTCTGGAATTTTTGATGTTCCAGCCGAATCTCAAGTTTATGGGTACCTTAGCCGTTATGACCCCGATAATTATTGCAATATTACAAATTCCATTCTAAGAAAGTTTTTTAAACCAAGAAAAACAAGAAAAGATGTTTATATTACAGATGCAACACCTGTTGAGTGCGATATCAATATTTTAAGGAAGTATATCTCTCAAGATCATTTAAAAAAATTAAGACTCAAATTTGGATATTCAAACTCCAAAGGTTATTTTGTAGGATATAAAGTGACAGTAGTACTAGAAAAAAACACTCGAAACCCCAATTTCTATTTTAATCCATCCTGGAGCACCTAACGATTCCAAAATTTTTGACGAAGTTCTAAAAGAACTCAAAAGAAGAAACCTAATCAAACCAAAAGACCTAATATACTTTGACCGTGGATATTTCTCATATGAAACTATAAAATTGGAATTAACAAATATAAAATCATCCCAGTAATATTACCAAAAGAAATATTCAAAATAAGCAAATTACAAGGCCAAATGGCATACCCTTTAATGATTTACAAGAATCCAAAAGAGATTGAAAAAAATAAAAAACTAATAAACCATCTTCAAAGGTTATTGTTCATAAAACTAGAAAATTGGAAAGAATACAAAGCAACGAGGGGAATAATAGAAGATTTCTTCAAAGCAGCCAAAGGAGCATTCGGATTTGGCAAATTTCACAGCTTTACAGAAAAATCCATGCACAAAAACATTTACCTATGCCTTTAATTAACAGCACTCGTCGTACAATGCGGATTCAAAACAAAAACACAACTACAACAACTAGCAGAAGGAAAAATAGAATTAAAACCACCAAAAAATAAAAAAACAAAAAAAGACAAAAAACAAAAAGAAAACAATGCAAAATCAAAAACCCAACAAAAAACAAGACAACAAGAACTAGAAATAAAACAAAAAGAAACCCATACAACGCTAGATTACTTAACCCAAATCTAGCACCTTATATAGATATTAATCATTTATTCAAACTTGATTCAAGTTAGAAGAATATTTTAGTAAAATATTTAAAACAACACTGATTTTATTCACCTTTGTTCTTTTTTCATATAAGTTATTTGTCTTGTATTAATTTTTGAGTATTTTTCAAAACTGTATTATATGTAATTAAATAGATATATTAATTATTAGGTGAAGCATATGTTAAAAATCCATGATGAAAAATTAATTAATGAATCTATCAATGATTTTGTTGAATCAAATTATGATATTGATATTTTAAAGTTAAAATTAAAAGTTTGGGAGCATGCTAATTTAATATCTGAAAATGTTGAGATTACAAAAGATATAATTGATAAAATTCTTGAGGATATTTCTATTTTAGATAATCAAAAACCAGTAAAATATGATTGGTTCTTAAATAAAATAGTAGATAGTGACATGTGTGCTAAATGTGGTACATGTAGTGTTGTTTGTCCAAATAACTTAATTAAATTTAATGAAAAACCATTTATTTCAGAAGAATGTTTGCGTAAAGGAAATGGGATGTGTGCGGAAGTTTGTCCAAGAATGATGGCCGGATCTTATGATATAAGAAACAGATTAAATACCTTTGAAGAATTCCATTATGCTAAATCAGATGTCGATGGTCAATCCGGAGGGGTTGTTACAAAGTTCTTACAAAATCTTTTGGAGGATAATGAAATTGATGGGGCTGTAGTTATTGGACATGATAAATGGAAACCAGCCAGTATGATAATAACATCCAGTGAAGGTCTTATCAATATTAATAATGATGTAGATACATCTAAAAGTAAATATGCAATTTCTTCTCTTCAAGCTATCCGTGAAGCAGGGGAATTAGGTCTTGAAAAAATTGCTGTTGTAGGCCTTCCTTGTCAAGTAGCAGGTTTGAGAAACATTCAATATCATTCATTCATTTCTAAACATGGGCCTGAAAGGGGTAAAAATGGTAAACCTGCAAAATTACCTAAAATAGAATATGTTTTAGGTTTATTCTGTACTGAAAAATTTGAATATGATGAATTAGTTGAAAAAGTTGATTCTTTAGAAATTTCCATGGATGATATTTATAAATGTGATGTTAAAGGAAAAAATTTCATTATTTCAACTAAACAAAAAGATTATCCTATTAGTTTATCTGAAATTAAGGCATCTTCCGGTTGTTTGATGTGCAATGATTTTGATGCGGAATTGGCTGATATTAGTTTTGGTGATAAAGGGTCTCCTGATGGATTTTCAACCATTGTTGTAAGAACACCTAAAGGAAGAATCATAGAAAAATATTTTGATTTTAATGATGAAGTTAATTTAGCAGATATTGATTTTATGAAGTCATTTAAAGAAAAACGTTTCGATAAAGAAGTTTTGAGAAGACAAGAAAATGACATATATAATTCATTTTATTACATTTGGAAACATGCAGGTGTGGGTTCTGCACGAAACAATCGGGTGTATTTAAGATTTAGAACAACAATTGGCGGATATTATAATCCTGAATTATTAATGAAAATTTCTGAAGTTGCTAAAAAATATAATGCAATAATTAAATTAACTTCACGTGAAGAAATAGAAATTCAAGAAATTGATTTATGCGATATTGAGAATATGATTAATGAATTCGATGAAAACGATGGATTAATAAATGGTACTGAAGGACCATTGTTCAGATCAATTATGGCATGTCCAGGTAAAAAAAATTGTAATTTAGGTTTAATTGATACTAATATTTTAGCTAGTGAAATTGAAGAAAAATATGCTGAAAAACCATTAAATTATAAATTTAAATTAGGTATTACTGGTTGTCCTAATAGATGTTTGGCTGTTAGCACAACTGATTTTGGTATTAATGGTGTAAAAATACCTCAAACTGCAGATAATTGTAATGGTTGTGGAAGATGTCAGGATGTATGTAAAATGGATGCAATAGAAGTGCGTGGTGATATTTCAATAACTAATTATAATCTCTGTGTAGGATGCGGAAAATGTATTAATGCATGTCCAAATGAAGCTAAAAAGATTAAATTTGATGGATATTCCATATTTGTCGGTGGAAAAGGTGGAAGAGAAACTGTTATTGGAAGTCATTTTTATGTTAAGGATAAAATTGAAATTTATCAAACTCTTGAAGCCGTTATGGAAGTTTACAATCAACTAGCTATTAAACCACAAAAAGAAAGATTAGCTCAAACTATTAAACGTGTTAGTGAATTATATTTCTTTGAAAAAGTTGATGAATATAAAAAATTAAATTTTAATTAGTATTGAGGTTATATTTGAAATTAATTATGTTCACAATTGTCATTATTTTGGTATTGATTGGGGGTTAAATCTTGTAGTTATGAATGATTGTATGTGTTGAGCCTTTTAAACATAATCTGTTAAATAGTGTTAATTATCTCCAAAAGATGATTTTACTTATTATTTTATCTTAAGGCAATAACAGATATATTTATTATTATATAACTCATAAATATATAATACAATTTTTTAAATTAGAAGATGACAGTTTTCCCATAACAATTAATGATACAATGAATTTTGATGTAAAAGACAAAAAAGAATTAATATTAATTACAATAATAAGTACTGCAATAGTAGCATATTACATTAATTTTAATGCTAATTTGGGGATTTATTGCTCTGATGTTTATGTTTATTTATTAAATGCATTATATTATGTGGGAACTAATATTCATTCAACAAAGTCAATTTATCTCTCACCTATAATTTGTTTTTTAACATCCCTCATATTTGATTTGGGTTATGTTGATAAAGTCGCAATCTTTATAGTGACTGGAATTTTAGCAATAATTGGAAATATAGGGTTTTATCTACTTTTAAAATTAAGATTTAATAATTTATTGAGCTTAACAGGAACAATCATTTATGCCACTCTTGCACTTAATTTAACTTGGCTTGCAAACGGTAGTTTAGATGTTCCTGCTGTGACTTTTACTATATGGCTTGTATATTTTGCTATATTGGCGATTAAGAAAAATCCTAAATACTATATTGCAGTATTTCCGTTATTTGTTGTTGGATTTTTCACAAGATATACTGTTGGTTTGATATTACCGCCATTACTTTTATACTATTTTTATGAAAATTCATTTAAAATAAAAAGAGGAGATTTAAAATATATATTAATCGGCTTTGTTTTAGCTATCGCATTATTTGTACTAATTGCTTCAACCATTATGTCAATGGGGGGCGGTAATTTAGTTTTCGATGGAATGCTTTCGAATGGAATTCAGGGAAATCTTGGATCAACTCATGATAATGCATATAATCCTGATTTTGGATATTATCTGTTAAATATTGGAAATTTTATTTCATCATCCAATACAACATTTGTTGGTAAAACTCCTGCATTAAACAATCCAACTTTACTTTCAGGATTTGTATTTTTAATTTTAATAGTTGGGGCCGCATTATGGACTAAAAGAATTAAATTTGAGTTGACTAAAACAAAAATAGCTGGAATAATATTATGTTTAATTGCATTGATTACATTTACCCAGTTCAGTTCAACAATAACTATTATTATAACATTAATGGGACTATTTTTAATTGGAAAAGACAGCAAATACAAAATGGGGATTTTTATGCTGGCTTGGATTTTAACATATCTTACATTCCAATCATATTATATTGTGAAAGTTAATAGATACATTATTCCAATTTTCCCGGCATTAGTTTACTTTATAATTGTTGGTGTTGATGAAATAAATGCTAAAATTAATAGAAAAAATATCCTACCAATAATTTTAATTGTACTCTTTTTAATTCAAGGATTTGCATTTACATATACATTTGAAGATACAAATGAATTTAATGCTCCTGAGCAAATGTGTGACTATATTAAAGCAAATATAGACAACTGGAGTGATATTCAAATAGGAAATTATAATATACGTCCATATTACTGGTATCTGGGCTTAAATTCTCCAGGAATAGAAAGTAAAAGTCCTCAAAAGATTATTGACAGCAACGTTTCATATTATATCTCGAATATTGAACAAACAAATCTAACGGGATATGTTGAAATAAAAAAGATTGAAAATCTATATTTATATCAAAAAATATAGTTAAATTTAAAATTATAAAGTATTTAGCTAGTATTAAATAGCTATTTTATCATAATTCTAAATATAATTTTAGTTTTCATCATTTTATTTTTTAAATAAATAATCAACAGGACTGCTGAAAACTATTCTTGACCAATACATTTTCGCTACGAAAAAATTATATGATTTCAAAGATAAATTTTTCATCATAGATATTGGATTGATATAAATGGAATTGATTATTCATCCTGAAGTAAATAATCTGAAAGAACAGTTAACACGCTTGATTTTTGAATATGATAATTTGTCCACCCATGTTTGTCCAGAAATCGAAAGGCTCTATGTTTTGGAGTTTGGAATATTTGAATATAAATTATATGAATTAGAACTTAAAATTGATAAATTAAAAAGAAAAATTCAGTTAATCCAAATTGATGTTAACCATGAAAATGAAATTGATTTAGCTAAAATTGAAGAAATGCTGTGTGTAGAGTTTAAAGAGTATGAACAACAGCTAAAAACTCAAATAAATGAAATTAAATTTCTAGAAGAAAATGAACCGGATAAATTATCTCAAAACGATTCAAAAAAACTTAAAAAAATATATAATGGTCTTATTAAAAAATTACATCCGGATTTAAATCCTAATCAATCATTGTTTGAATTGAATTTATTTTATAGGTCAGTAAGTTGCTTTGAAAATGGTGATTTAAAAGGCTTAGAATCGGTTACTGCCATACTTCCAGAAGAAACTGGAGAAGAAATATGTCAAATTGATAAACTAAAAGAAATAATTAAAGACTATGAAGATAAAATTTCTAAACTTAAAAATGATTATCCATATAATACAATGTCGTCAACTTGATGAATTTTGATTCATAATTTTTCCCCATTATATTCCAGTCATTGGTTATTATTTATGTTGGTTGGTATTGAATATTGAAACATCTGT
>CACZPT010000157.1 GCA_902783085.1 uncultured Methanobrevibacter sp. | reverse complement strand
GAACTTTAATATTCATAATGGAACAATATCTGTTTTAGATGTTGATGTTTATGATGTTTGTTATCCTGATAGGGCGTTTGCTATTGTATCTGCATCAGTTGATGGGGAATATATTGTATCATTTAATAATAAAAATTACACTGTAATTGTTTCAAGGGGTATTGGTATTTCTGATGATTTTGAATTAATTGGTGTTGGTGTTTATAATGTTAGTGTAACAAGCAATATTGATAATTATGATATGGTTTCTTGTTATTCTGTTTTCAATGTTTTTAATGGTACTATTGAATCTTTAGTTGTTAGTGTTGCTAATGTTAGTTATGGTGATATTCCACTTGTATTTGTTAATGCTAGTGTTGGTGGTAAATATAGGGTTGTTGTTGAAGGTACGGATATTAATAAGGTTGTATTGATTAATAGTTCGTTTTCTTTAAGTTTTGTTGAATTACCGATTTTGGGTGTTAAATCAAATTATAATGTTAATGTGGTTAGTTGTGTTGATAATTATAATATTAAAATTATTAATGTATTATTTAGTGTTAATCCAATTCCATCTAGTTTAAATATTAGTGATTGTGAATTTGTTTTTGGTGGGGTTGGAAATATTAATTTCACATATTATGGTGCTTTAAATATTACTGCATTTATTGTTGATTCAGATGCAAATATTTTTATAGATGATAATCATATTATTTTATCTAACTTGGATGCAGGTAATTATTTATTAGTAGTATCTACTATTCCGGATTCAAATCATACTAGTATTTCAAAAACTGTTAATGTTGAAGTAGATAAAGCAGATCCACATTTAAGTTTGAATGTGATTAATGTTACTTATCCTAATAATGTGTCTATTATTCTTAAATCTGAAGTTGATGGGGTTTATTCAGTTGATATTAATGGCAGTGCAGTTATTGTAGTTGTGGAAAATGGTATCGGATTTTTAAGTATTAAAAAATCTGTTAATGTGTATAATGCTAGTGTTAGTCTAATAGATAATGTTAATTATATTGATTCTTGGGATTATTGTATTTTTAGTGTATATATGAACATGACTTATGAGTTTATTGTTGAACCTAAAGTTGCATCTATTAATTATGGTGAATCAATTTCATTTTATGCCGGTATTAATGATGATAATGCAACAGGTAATGTAATATTCTTTGATTTAACGAATAATAAGTTATTAGGTATTAAAAGTATTAATGAAATTTTAACTTTAGATATGTTGCCTGCTGGGGATTATAATATAAGTGTCAGTTATACTGGTGATTATAATTATGAATCCAAATACTTTTTAATTTATCTTGAAGTTAATAAAGTCATTGATGATGGAATGGATATTATTGTTTCACTTAATAATTATATTTATGGTGGGAATACTATTGTTTCGACTTATGTAAATACAACTAAATATCCGAATGTTGATGGTTATGTTGAGTATTATATTAATGGAACTAAAATTGGTGAATCTAATATTAATGGTGAAGGATTTGTTTTATCTAATTTAGCTTCGGATAATTATGTTATCTGTGGAGTGTTTGTAAGTAATGACGGAAATTATGAGTTTAACCCGAAATTTTATGATATTTGTGTATTGCCTGCAAATTCCACTATAAATTCAAATGATTTGACTGTAAGCTATGATGCTAATCCAATTAATATTAATTATGTTTGTGAAAATGCAACTGGAATAATGTATCATGTATATGATATGGACAAAAATTTAGTTGAATATTCTACTGTTGGTTTAAATGAAAAAATCACATTATATAATTTAGTAGTTGGTAAGTATTCTATCATTTTAACAACCATAACTGATAAAAATCACACAGCATTTTCAAAACAATACATGATTAATATCGAATTAGGGGAAATAAAATTAAATACAACAATTAAATCTGCAAAATATCCAAATGATGTTATTGTAACTATCACAACAGACATATCTGGAAAATATCAAGTATTCATCAACAATTCCTACTTAAAGGAAATTAATCTTGTTAAAAATAATCCATACAATTTAATCATAAACAAACTAGATGTTGGAGAATATATAATCAAAATCAAAAGTAATATAATCAATTATAATACTAAAGAAGATATTAAAATTTTCAAAGTCTACAATGGTACAATAAATTTGAATTTAGATGTTTCAGACATTTCTTACCCAGAAAATTTAACAATAAATCTTAAAACAAATGTTTCTGGAAAATATAGGATTCAAATCCTTGAACGGAATTTTATTAAAGAAATCAACTTAATTTCAGGTATTATGGAAAGTATTAATCTTGGTATTCTACCTCCAAATTCATATACAATTAATATATCTAGCTTAATTAAAAATTATGAAGCTAAATCAATTCAAAAAATCGTTAAAATTAATGAATCAATTGATTATCATTCAACTGTTATTATTTCTAAAAATACTTCACTTTATTATCATAATGGTACTAAACTTGAAGCTAAATTAGTTGATGCTAATGGTAATGCTATAATAAATGAAAATATTGAGTTTGAAATTAATGGTAAAAATTATACTCGTATCACTGACAGTAATGGTATTGCTAGAATTGCAATTAATCTTGATGTTGGTGAGTATACAGTGAATATTTACTATGCAGGTAACAAAAATCAAAAATCTGCTAAAAACACAGTAATCGTTAGTGTTTTAAGCACAATTAATGGTACTAATATTGTTAAAATATTCCATAATGATACTCAATACTATGCAACTTTCAAAGACAGTAAAGGTAATTACCTTGCAAATGGAATGGAAGTTACATTTAATATTAATGGTGTAATGTATCATCGTAAAGTTAACGGGAACATGGGTCTTGTTAGATTAAACATTAATCTTGACCCTGGGGAATACATTTTAACTGCAATTAACCCTGTTAATAATGAGATGATTTCTAATATTATTAAAGTTATTCCAAGAATAATTGAAAATAATGACTTGGTAAAATACTTTAAAAACAACTCACAATACAGAATTAAAGTATTGGATGATAAAGGTAATGCTGTAGGTGCAAATGAAAAAGTTATTTTCAACATTAATGGCGTAATGTATGAAAGATTCACTGATGATGATGGTTATGTTCAATTAAGAATTAATTTAAACCCTGGTGATTATGTAATCACGGCCCAATATAAAGGATCCATGGTTTCTAATAAAATTAAAGTATTGCCTATTATTACTGCAGGCGATTTAATTAAGAAACAAGGCACTCCTGATGCATTTAAAGCTAAAATTGTTGATGGTAAAGGTAAACCTATTGCCGCTCAATATGTTACATTCAATATTAATGGTGTAATGTATCAAAGATTAACTGATAATAATGGTATTGCTAAGTTAAATATTAATCTCGGAATTGGTAAATTTATTATCACTTCAATGTATAATGGGGCAGCCACTTCGAATTATGTAACAGTAACAAATTGAGTTAATTAATGGTTTTCCTATAAACCTAAAATTTTAAAAAAATCTAAAAGTTAGTCTTATGAACCTAAATTTTTGATAAAATAAAAAAGTTAGTCTTATATACCTGAAAAAATATAATATTGCTATGGTTCAAAGAGATTTATATATGAAAGAAATACTTCCATTAATTGATAATGAACTGATTAAAGTAATTACTGGCATTAGAAGATGTGGTAAATCTTACATGTTAGGTTTAATTAGAGAAGAACTCATTAAAAGAGGAATAAAATCACATAATATTATATTGATAAATTTCGACAGTAAAAAATATAAAAATATCACAAATAATAATGAATTGGATAAAATAGTTG
>CACZPT010000156.1 GCA_902783085.1 uncultured Methanobrevibacter sp. | reverse complement strand
TGACCTATTAAAAGAGGAAATAAACATTTATAAACAATTATTATTTGAATTATTTGAACAACAAACTTATGATAAAGCAATAAGTTATGTTAACTTGTTAAAAAATGAAATAAATAATTTTCCCGAAATTTTAAAAAATTACTTAATAAAAGATTTTTTCCCAGAATACAAAAAATTCATATTATTCCTTAAACCTGAATTTAAAGGAAAATTAACAAGAACTGATAATGATTCTGAAATGTACTTTCATGCAACACTACCTCAAGCTGAGAAAAAACGATACAGAACAGAATATGGAATATTTAATCAGATTTGCAACAGAAAAAATGGCTGGATGAAAAACAAAAAATCCCAACTAACAAAATGACAAAACCGTTTAAGTTTATATAATATGTTAATTATAACTTATAACTAGTAAAAAGATAGGTTTAATATTATGTATCAATCGATGATTTCAATATTTGTTGTTATATTTCTTTTATCCGCAATATCTACTGCAGTTTTAAATATACTATTTAGATTCTTTGGTAAAAGAGGATATTTAGGAAATTTATATCCTAATGTAAGGGGTGGGACTCCAAGAGCTATTGGAATAGTACCATTCATTATCTTATCCTTTTTATTCTTGCCAGGATATAATGATTTAATTTTAATCATAGGTATTTCTGCATTAATTGATGATATATTTGGTCGCAGAAGATTAAATTTCATTGATGTTGAAATTGGACAGCTATCAAGAGGAATTGGTATGATTCTTGTAATGCTTGTTGGTTTTTACAATGGATATGGGATATCATCAATATTCATCGCATTATTAATTCAACCAATGAATATTTCAGATATGCAACCTGGATCTGCATGTATGGTTACAATTATAATGTCATTTATTACAATAATTATGATGTTGGCTATTGGAACTCTTCCGATTGATGAACTACCTGCTATTTATACTCCATTACTCGTATTGGTTGTTTGCCTTGCTTATTGTCCATTGGATTTCGCTGGCAAAATCATGCTGGGTGAAGTTGGAAATCATGTCTTTGCTGTTGGACTTGGTGTTTCATTTTATTTAATTGGAGGATTATGGTGGTTAATCCTATTTTCAATATTTACAGTTTGCTTTATAGCATTTGTTAGAAGATCCACACTTAAAGTATTTTTTAGACATAAAATGAGACTTCTTGATCCTACATTTGGAGATTATGTGATGGATGTTTTAACTGGTGGCGGATTGGGAGATTTAATTCGCAAACTCATTTTAAAAGACAAACAGCCTGAAGTAAGAAATGAACTTTTGATTTCTTTGGGTTTTAGAAGACTTTTATTTAATCCATATGCAAGTCACCCTAAAGCTTTTTCGGATACAAAAAGCATTCCTAGTCTCAAAAGTGGTGATTAGATGAAAGCACTTATTGTCATCACCGGAAGAGGATTAGGTGGTGATGCAGTCATTGCTTATAATGTAATTAAAAGTCTGGAAGCTAAAAATATTTCCTGTGAGATTGCACTTGACGAATCAGCTCCAGGTATTTTATTTAAAAAGAAAGGATATTTCTGGCATAAAATATCAATTCCACAGGCTGGAGGTCATGCTGCAACTAAAGCTTCTTCCATTAAAGCAGCTTTTAAGATGCTTGGTGCTACTTTTAAAGTTAGGAGTTTAATTAAAAAGTTGGATGTTGATTTTGTTGTTGGAATAGTTGGTGGTGGAGCTATTGTAGGTTCTGTTGGAGCTAAATTATCAAGAACACCAGCAATATCACTTTGCAGTACTCCCCTTGATTTAAAAGTTTGTCCGAAGTTTAATCCTTGCTTGATTTTTCCAGAACTTGATTTATTTAGACATGAAGTGTTGCCAAAAAATATTGAAAGAACATATTATCCATTAAATGAGGATGTCGATTCAGGCGTATCACAAATTGCTTTAGAGAATTTAAAAGAAATTCCTCTTTTTGATGAAAATAAAAAGACAATATTATTTTCCTCAGGTTCATCTATTTTTAAAGGAACTATTGAAGCTATTTCTAAGCTTTCAAAATGTAGTGATGAATACAATTTAATTTTAGTTGGCCATCCATTGGAAGATGAATACTTGGATTTAATTGATGGGAGTAAAATAATTTACTTAGGATATATTGATTGGTTAAAACATATTTACAAATTCATTGATTTAGCTGTTTTAACTGATGATGGGGTTATGCTTGAAGAAGCTATTGCTTGTAAAGTTCCAACTATTGCATTAACTAGAATTAAATGGGGAAGATATCACAATATGGCTGGTGTATTTAAGGGTGCTATTTTAGAGTCAAGTGTTGATGATATTTGCTTAAATATTGGTGAGGCTTTTAAAAATTATGAATCACTTAAAAACAGTGCAAATAATTACTCTGAGATTGTATTGAATACTAGAAACTTATTGGCTGAAAAAATAATAGAAAAATGTGGCAAATAATTATAACCACATATTTTTAATAATTTTATAATTCGTATCGGTTGATGGGTGTATTTCTAAGAAATTAGAATATTCATCAAGTGGTGAGTTGATTCTCATTAAATAAGATAAATATGCAACATCACTTACTGATGATGGTGAAATAGAGTTTATTTTTTTGATTTTATTATTTTTAGCATCAAAATCTATTTTTGTAAATCCTGTATCTCCAGTTAGTATTTTCCAGAATGCACCTGGTCCACCAATTCCTGGAAATGCTATTGTTTTAATATCGTCTGATGTGTTTTCATCTTCAACAAAACTTACTTCAGTGTTTAAACTTATAGTTTGAGGAATCACATCATAGCTTATTTTATTTAGATAGTTTGCCATATTTCTTGCAGCACAAATGCCCTCCATTCTAGCTACTGGTGTTAGTTGCCATCCCCCAGTAACATCACCTGCAGCATATACATTATCTCTTGAAGTTTTCATAAACTCATCAACTTTAATGGTATTGTCCGGATTGATATCGACAAATCCATGTGCAATTTCTGAATTCGGCACTCTTCCGGTTGCAAAAAATGTTTTTCCTTCAAATTCCCTACCATCTGCCGTAATAATCTTGTTTTTCCCACATTCCTCAATATCTGTGTTTTCATAAAGGTTAATGTCTTGCAATATGTTTTTCATAACATAATCTTTAGTGTCCCCATCAAGTTCTTTTAAAAACTGACTTCTAACCAAAACATTAACTTCACTGCCTAAAGTACTGAATATATTAGCTATTTCACAAGCAATTATTCCTCCACCAATGATGTTTAATTTATCAGGTATCTCATCTATCTTCAATATATCTTTATTGGTAAGCCCATATTCCTTTCCTTTAATATTTGGAATAAATGGTCTGGCTCCAGTAGCTATAAGTAAGTTTTCATACTCAAAACTTTCATTATTAACATTAATTTCACCATCATTTATACTGGCTTCACCATAAACAATCTTATTTCCAACACTTTCATTTTCCATTTCATTGAGTTTTCTAAGTTTTTCCTGTGTTTCTATGATTTTTTCGGTTATTTTTTCATAGGATATTCCCATTTGGCTTTTAATAAATCCATAGCTATTAAAACGTTTATTGGAATCAATAAACTTCGAAATATCGCTCAATGCACAAATAACCATACACCCTTCATTGAGACATGTCCCGGCAATATGCTTTTTTTCAATTAAGATAACATCTTTTCCAAGCTTTCCAAGTTCAAAAGAGGCTAATCTTCCAGCAGGTCCGGATCCAATTACAACATTTGTCATCTATTCACCTTTTTAGATAATTTTATATAATTAATTGTTATATATTTTAATTATCACATAAATTAATTTTGGGAGATGAAAGACATGTGTATTGCAGCACCGGCACAAATTGTAAAAATTGATAAAGAAGCAAATATCTTATATGCTGATTTTGGTGGAGCAAGACAAGAAGCTAAAATGGATTTACTTCCTGATGTAGAACTTGGCGATTATGTTTTAATCCATGCAGGATATGCTATTGAAAAATTATCTGAAGAAGCTGCTAAAGAATCTTTAGAAGCTTGGGAAGAACTTTTAGAAGTTCTTGAAGAAGAAAATAGGGAAATGGAAAAAGCTAGAAGTTTAAATCAATAGATTGAAACTCTATTAATTCCTTTTATTTTTAAAAATTCACTTATTAATTCACCGTTAATTGGTTCTTCGGTGATGACTGTAAGAATTGGAAATTCTTGCATTGAACTATCTTCAGCATAAGCTTGTCTTATGTTTATTCCTTTTTTTGATATTAAATCTGTTGTTGCAGCAAGGATTCCTTCGTTTTCAGATCCTACTTCAATTTCTATTACACCTAAATCAATGTTTTTGGCTATGTTTTTAAGTAGTGTTCCTGCCGGAATAATATTTGAAAATAAATTAAATAATTCTTCATCTTCTTGTATTATTTCAATTGTTGATTTTATTGCTCGCCTATCAACATTAGCTGCATTAGCTAGTGCTTTATCACTTATTTTTAGATTACCGCAATATATTTTACCATTTTCGTTTAGTGATAGGCCTAGTTCAATCATTTTTTCTGCAACTCTTATTCTTGCAGGATATTTTTTAAATTTTTCACTTACTTTTTCCCACATTTTATCCCTTATTACACTTTTTTGTACATTTAAGTTGTGTTATGTTGAATATAATATTTAAAAATTTTGATAAAATTATCACATTATGGGAAAAATTTCAAAAAAAAGAGATTAAATAAGTAGGCTAGATGGGATTCGAACCCATGACCTCCCGGTTATCAGCCGAGCGCGCTAACCAAGCTGTGCCACTAGCCTATGTAACAACAAATATAT
>CACZPT010000155.1 GCA_902783085.1 uncultured Methanobrevibacter sp. | reverse complement strand
TATTTTTTAAAAAAAGAACTATAAAACTCGTAAAATTAATAAAAGAACTAAATTAGATAATTATTGAGTTATGTGTTTTCCTCTTAATTAATATATTGCCCTTAATATTTATATATAATTTTGTCATTTTTGTTAGTTGGAAATTTTTAGTCTGGTTTAGGCATTTGAATTAGAAATAGATGCTTGAATAATATCCTTTAAGTTGGTAATTATAATTATTCCAATTTACTACTTCACCTAATGAGTTTCTGCTATTTATTGAATCACTAACAACCCAAGTATCTTCTATTAATACTTGTGCCCATACATGTCCGATTACATCGCCATCACTAAATACACATATTCCATTTACATATCTGGCAGGAAGTCCTGCAGCTCTATATAATGCAATTGATAAATGGGCTTGATCAACACAATTTCCTATTTTATTATGTAATGTTCCTAATGCACCATAATAAGTATTATAATAGTAACTATAAGATATTGCTTCATTTACATAATCATATATTGCTATAGCTTTGTCTAATGGCTTTGTTAAACCTTCAGTTAATTGTTTTGCAAGTGTAACAATTTCAGCATTTGAAACTTGACAATTATTGGAATTTGATAAATATGGATCTAAATTAGAAATTGTATTTTTTGAATTTAATACACTTTGTGATACATAAATATTTGATTGGCCAACATTATCATCAGCAATATATTTATAAACAATTGGAAAAACGCCTTTAGGTAAATTATCAACGGTGATAGTAGCTAAACCTTGAGCATTAGTATTTGCATATTTAACTACATTATTATATGTAAATTCAATGCCTGAATTGGAAATTGGATTTTTATATGCATCTAATAATAATACTGTATAATCTCTGGATAAACCTGCAATCAATTTTAAATCATTACCATTTAAAATTGTACCATTAACTAAAATATGGTTGGATATGGTATTTGCAGAGTAAAATGTATTATCTAAAGAAGTTGTAATTGTATAATATCCGACATTGAGGTTAATATTTAATTTAGCAACACCTGATGAATTTGTAATTCTATTATATGAAACACCATTGATATTGAATGTAACAATAATATTTTCAATCGGATTACCTTCATTATTAGTTAAAGTTACATAAAATACACCAGTATCTCCATTATTCATGTATAAGTCATTTGCAGTTAAAGTGGTTGAAATTTTAGATATGGTTATTGTTTTTGATCCAATATTATAATCTAAATCATCAACTTCACCATGAGAGTATGAAACTGAATAAGTGCCTGGAATAAGGTTAATATTTAAGCTTGCAATACCTTTATCATTGGTTATGCGATTATAATTAACACCATTTAATGTAAATGTAATTGTTTGATTAACCAGCGGATTATAGTTTAAATCTGTTAAAGTAACATTAAATTTAGAACCATCATTATAAATCATATTCAGATTATTAGCAGTTAAAAGTACTGTTGGTTTTGCAACGATTAATGAATTATATGATTTGGATGAATAATAATTCATATTTCCATCAAAAGAGAAATTTATGATATGTTTACCCTCTGAAAGGTCATGTAATCGAATTGTTGCTTCACCTAACTCATTAGTAATAGCGTTTATACTATTTCCATCATAATTAAAATGAACAATAGCTGAATCAATTGATTTATTATTAAGGCCAGTTAATTTAACAGTATAATCCCTATCAGTACCTGTAATAATATGAGCATCATTGCCTTCAATAATGGAATTACATTTATTAATAATAATGGTATTAGAAACAGATAATCCATTTTCATTAGTTGATGTTATAATATATCTGCCAATATTAAGATTAATATTCAAATAAGCATTACCATTATCATCACTAATGCGAGTATAAAAAACACCATTAACATTGAATGTAACAATACTATTAGCTAATGCATTACCCCTTCCATCAATAACATGTGCAGAGAACCTACTGCCGTCCTTATAAATCATATTCAAATCATCTGTAAAAATAGTAGGTAATACTTCCACATTATTGGAATTAACATTTCCATTTATAGGATTAATGGTGGTAATAGTATAATTACCCGGATCAAGATTAATATTCAATCTGGCAACACCATTTTCATTAGTAGAGCGAGAATAATATACACCATTAATATTAAAAGATGCAACATTATTAACTAATGGATTACCTTCACCATCCACTAAAGTAACATAAAACTGAGTGGCATTTTTATAATACTTAACAATATCATTACACAATACAGTAGTCAATACAGAAATATTATTAGAATATGATTCACCATTAACAGGATTAAATGCAGTTAATACATAATTACCAGGATCAAGATTAATATTTAATCTAGCTACACCTTTTTCATTAGTTTTTCTTTGATAAAAAACACCATTAATATTATAAGTAACAAGAGAATTTTTTAAAAGATTACCATGGCTGTCAACAAATGTAGCATAATACTGAGTATCATTCCTATAATATTTCACAATATCTTTTCCAAAAATTGTAGATAATACTTTTACAGAATTTGTAACAGATGAAGATCCATATTTACTTGATCCCACATAAAAAGATGTGATATTATAACTTCCACTGTTTAAATTAATTGCAATTGATGCAACACCAGCATCATTAGTAATTTTAGTATAATTAATATTATTAATAGTAAAAATTATACTTTGATTAGCTAGTAATGACCCGGAATCATCAGATAAAACAACTTTAAAAGTAGTATTGGAATTAAAATATAATTCAGTATTATTTCCGGATAAAACAGTTGGTTTAATATTCTCAGAACCTGATTCTAACAATTCATTAGAAGAATGATTATTCCCACCATCATAATCAATCCCGGATGTAGAATCAGGATTATAAAATTCTAAATTCTGTGAAGAAACAATATTATCTGATAAATTATCACTTACATTGTTTAAATCTACTGCAGAAGCAGAACAAATAACAAAGAAAAATATAAAAACAATAGAAAAAATCACTGCATATTTTTTATTAGATATTTTCCCACCCCAAATTCTGTTATGAAAATCTTAAATAAATTGATATCAATATTTCTAATTTAATTAAATAAAATTTTATAAATAATTATTATATAAATGTTTTTAAAAATTATTCCGTTTAATTAATATGTATCAAATTCAAATTTAACAGAGATATAGTATTTTACTTTAAGTTTCATGCAAAGAATTTATTCAACCAAGTTTTATAATATGTTTCAGAATAAACTCTAGTCATAAATGAATCCTCAAAAATCTCAATTAATTCTTCAAG
>CACZPT010000154.1 GCA_902783085.1 uncultured Methanobrevibacter sp. | reverse complement strand
TAGTTTGAGTGTTTTAAATAAATTGGCTAATGATTCAAGATATTGTGTTGATGAATTAGTTGAGATGTTTGATTTTACTGCAGAACAAATACTTAATTGGAAATAAATATTTATCTAAATAGTGCAAGAATACCATGACTTCTTTAAGTCATGGTGAATTGCACAAGTTTTGAATACTTTTAAATGCTCTCTAAATAACTTTAGATAGTAATATGATATTAATAATAATTGACAATGACAATGTTAAATTAAACTTTTTCAACAATAACCAAGTTTAAAAAGCAATATTAATTGAAGTTGTCTGAACTTTCGAAACGAAGGGATAGTGGGGTAATCCTATGCTCGCAGGAGTATACGGCCTGTGAAGTTAGAATCCTCAACTTTTACAAGTTGGGTAGTTAAGATGGGTGTGGTTGTGGATGTTTTCGAGTTTCCTTCTGCTTGCAGGGTACTTACGAATAAATTGGAAAAGAGAAAAACAAATGAAAATGTAAACATGGGTTGTATATATTCAAGTGATAAATCTATGGTAGAAGTTGCATACATTAAAACTAGAATATATATTAAAAAGAATGTAGATAACATAATAACAAATCCTAATATAAAACATACTACAACACTATGTAAAATTGAATTATAAGCCTCATTATATTTTTTTTACTAATTTCTCTTGGTATTATAGGATTGATTCCAATATCAATGGATTTTCTAAAATTTGTAATTAATGTGGCTAATGGTTTCTACGTGTATTATAAAAATGATTCTGCATTCATTTGTGATACTCAAAAGACATACTAAGAATAACAAGCTTCAAAAAATGTGAAGTAGAAGTAATGGTTAACCGCTATAAGAATCCTTTAGGATTTGAAGTGAAATCTATTTATTCATATTTTTTTTAGTTTTTAATGATATCTAAAATGGGGGATTTAAATTAATTGTCAATTTTGCCTTCTAGAGCTTTATTGAATTTATTTAAAAATTCTGATTTTTTATTTATTGGAATATAGGCACCACATGCCATTGAGTGACCTCCACCGGTACCTCCAATGTCACTAGATACTTCACGTATTATGTTTCCAAAATGAATTCCATCATATGATAAAAATCGTGAACATCTAAGGGATACTTTAAGCCCATCACTGTTTTCAATTTGTGTAAATCCAATAATGGGTTTTTTCCAGTTACAATATCCTAAAATCATGCCGGTTATTGTTCCAACAATTTCGGGTTTAATTCCATCTCCATCAAAGTATTGGAAGTTTTCAAGTTCTTTTATATTGCCTTTGGAAGTTACTTTTTCCATTGATGTTGCGAGATTGTATCTGTGGGTTCTACTTATATTTTCAAGTTCTATTAATGCCCATTGTCGATCTCCTTTTAAAACTTCCATAGCTATTTTTTCTTCTTTGTTTCTACCACATGCATTCATTGCGGTTGAAAATTCAGCACCATCTCTTAAAAAACTTGCTGGGTCTTCTAAAAGAAAGGTATAGGAATCTCCGATTAATATGGATGGAATATATTTAACGTATTTTCCAGGAACTGCATTTGCAATCATTCGATTTAAGCTATTGTATAATTTACCTTTTTCTGCATTTGTAAGCTCGGATAATGTTTTTCGCTTTATTCTTTGGGAAATACTATTTAGAATCATGAATTCGTCTTTATTTAAATAGATTGGTAAGGTTTGTGCTTTTCTAATTGAGTCAAGTTCACGGTTTAAAATTCCTCTGTCTTGTCTTGAAAATGTGTGGGTGTTATCTTTACATATTATACCTATTTTTTCCAATACATCTTTTTCTTCGGGTGTTATATTAGTTATTGTTGAGTCAATTGCAAGTTCATCTAATAATGCTTTTGTTTCATTTTGATTATTGGTAATGGGTAGTGTAACATCACTAAAATAGGAAAGTGCAATAAATAATTCTCGTGTATTTCGCCCATATATATTCAGGTCGTTTTTTTCTAATTCAAGATAACCTTCATTTATTGCGTCTTCCTGAATTATTTTATTTAGTCCTTCAAAATGTCCGGTTTTATTATTTTGCATATCTCCAATAGCTGATAGGATTCCAATCCAGCTTAAATCTTTATATCCGAATTCTTTTGAAAGAAAATAACACAGTCCTCCGCCACAAACATAATATGATCCGTCAATTCCATAGTGATTTGGATTGATTTCTAGATATGTATAATCTTTATTTTTCCCATAATTTATGTCTCTTAGGGGTGGGTGGTGGTCTAGGACTATTATTTTTTGGCCTTTTTTTGCATGCATGTCAATGTTTTGGCCGGAACCTAAATCTGAGAATATAGTTAGTTCATGGTCTAATTCTAGATTATCTAAGACATCTAAATTAACAAAATCAATATCATGGGGTTTGTTTAGTCTATCGAGAATTGTTGAAAGAATTGCACCTGAGCAAATTCCATCACAGTCAATGTGTGTGTATATTTTAATATCACTGCTTTTTTCGATGAGTTCTTTTGCTTGTGCATATTTTTCTTTCATTAATTTAGGAATTTCCATATTATCTGTTTTTTGATTCTTTAATTTTTAGGCTGATTTGTTTAATTAACTCTAGTTTAGCCATATCGCTCTCAACAAGGACTCGACCGGATTTTTCATACCATTTTCCAGGATATGAATATTCTTTTTGTATATTATATTGTAAATTAAGTCTTTTTAAGGCCTTTTCAATATCATTTACTGTTGGATTTTTAACTGCATATTCTTTTGCAATTTTACGTCCTTCATTTCGTGATAAATCTTTATTTAAATATTGTGGCCAGATTGTTATCATTTAATTCACCTATTTAATTTTATTTTCAAATATTTCCAAAGCATCTTTTACAATTAAATCCATATTGTAGTATTTATATTTAGCTAAACGGCCTGCAAATATAACATTTTCTTCTTTTTCCATTTCTGATTCGTATAATTTAAATTTATCTAAATATTCTTTTGTTGGATATGGGTAGCATAACTCACCATTAAATCCAGGATATTCTTTCATGATGGCAGTTCTACCTTCAACTTCCTGAAAAGTTAGTTTTTTAAACTCAGTTATACGTGTAAAATATGGATCGTTGGGATAATTAACAACGGCAACTTCCTGATATGAATCAACATCAATAATTTCTGTAACAAAGTTTAAACATCTATAAAGCAACTCACCATACTTATAATCATAAAAGTAATCGATTGGACCAGTATAGATTAATTTATCGTATGAAATCTTATCAATGTAGTCTTTGTAATCTGAGTTAAGGCCAATATGGATGTTGTCAGATTCAATCATGTTTTCACACATTTTTGTAAATCCTTCTTTTGGTATTCCTTGATAGGTATCTTCAAAATATCTATCGTCATGATTAAATCTAAATGGAATTCTTGATATTACAGATGGACTTAGATTAGCTGCTGATGTTCCCCATTGTTTTTCTGTGTAGTTTTTAAATAATTTATTGTAAATGTCACGACCCGCATTTTTTAAAACAACGTCTTCAGAGGATTTTACCTCATCAATATCTTCTTTGTTTTCATCAATCCATTTTTTCATTGAATTTTCATCTAAATCCAAATCATATAATGCATTTAAAGTGTCTATACATATCGGCATTGGAACGAGCTTGTCATCAACGTAGCTTAAAACCCTATGTTCATAGTCAATCCAGTCTGTAAACTTGGATAAATAATCATAAACTTTCTTTTCGTTTGTGTGGAAAATATGCGGTCCGTATTTTTGAACTAAAATTCCATCTTTTTCATAATCATAGATATTTCCACCAATGTGGTTTCTTTTTTCAATAATTAGGACTTTTTGGTCTAATTCATTAGCAATTCTTTCGGCTAATGTAATGCCTGAAAGACCAGCTCCTACGATAACATAATCAAAATCCATTTAATCACTCTCTTGATGTGTATATTGCTGATTCTATAGCTGTTGTCATTGAAGATAAAATTAATTTAGTCTTCATATCAGTTTTATGAATCTTTTTAAGTTCATTTACTTTTTCAAGTAATATTTTATTTTCTTCTTTTGTAAATGATGCATTTTTCCAGGTGTGCATCCAGTATAGTAAATGCGGATTTACACTAACGTTTTTAACTTCTTTCGAAAATCCTTCACAGCATTTTCTACAATAAGTGTATGATTCCATTAATTCTATAAGTAATTTAACATTTACATTGTTAGTAATTGATTTATCATCAGGTAAATCTCTAACATAATAATCATAACACATAAAATTGTTTAAGTAAACAATTCCCTTTGATTTTAGAAGTGTTTCTAGAGTAAATGCCATATCATCTCCTGAAATATAAGGTTGGAAGCGAATGTTGTTGCCCATAATCAATTCTCTTTTATAAATTTTACTCCAAACAGAAGGAGCCATCTTTAATAAATCCGGTTCTTGTTCAATATTATCAACAACAATTGTATCAATTGCTTTATCACGTTTATAGGTAACTTCTAAATCTTTACCGTACAATACTCTTTCTAAAATATTGTTCCATACAAAGTCAGACACATTCAGCGGATTTGCACTTTCAAATTTCTCATCAGGATAAGCACTTTCTAAATCATCCAAATATGGGGAGTAAGATTTTTGAACATAACCTCCATATTCAAATATTCTTCTAAATCTTGCAAAAGCCATATCCGCATCATGTTCCTTAACAGCTTTATATAAAACTTCACAGGAATCCGGTGTGTATCTATCATCCGGATCTAAAAACATTATATAATCGCCAGTGCATGCATCTAATCCAGTGTTACGGGGAGTATATGCTGCTCCTGAGTTTTGTTCGTGATGAATTGCAATACAACAATCGTATTTTTCAGCATATTCATCAATGATTTTACCCGATCCATCAGTTGAGCAATCATTAACCATTATTATTTCTAGATTTTCATTTCCAATACTTTGATTAATTAAAGAATCGATTCCTCCTCTGAGATGGTCACCAACATTAAAAATTGGTAGAATAATACTTATTTTATCTTCCATTAGAATCTCTCCATTTTTTAAATAATAATTCCATCATATCTGGAACTGTGTATTTATCTGGGTAAATATATGTAACATTATATTCTTCTAAAACCTTTGCAGTAATAGGGCCAATACAAACTGTTAATAAATTATTTGATAATAAATCAGCTAATTTTTCTTTATCATCAGCTATTTTAAAGAAATTTTTAACAGTAAGCGGACTTGTAAAAGTAATAGCATCAATTTGTGAGTTTTCAATTTGTGAAATTAATTCACTTACACTTTTTTCATCCATTGGAAATAGGGATTTATAAGCTTCAGCCACTATTACTTCATTATCTAATGCTTCAAGTCCTTTTGGCAGAGTATCTCTTGCAGAAGCTGTTCTTGGAATTCCAATAACTTGATTTTTAATGTTATTTCTTTCAAATTCCTCAACTAAACCTTCAGCTGTAAAATCATCAGGCATTAAATCAACACCAACGCCTTGTTTTTTAACTAAACTGCCGGTTTTATTTCCAATAACAGCAATTTTAGAGTTTAGGTTATTGAAAAAATCCGGATAAAACAAGTTCAGTGAATCAATTGTTGTTGGGGATGTAAAAACAATCCAATCAAGTGAATCTTTAATTTCAACAAGTTTCTTTAAAGAATCAGCATTTACAGGTTGTAAATCCAATGTGGGTGCAAGTATTGCAGTTCCACCCAAATCCTCAACTATTTTACAAGCTTTATCCGCCCTATCGGCAGGTCTTGTAATTGCAACAACAGGTTTTAACATTATATTTGCCTCATATTTATAATGTTATATATTTTGATTTTATTTGTTTATATTATTTGTTGTTGTTTTAAAATAGATTTATTATTTGATGAGGATTTAAAAAAAATAAAAAAAGTTAAATTTAACTTTTTTTTTATTCGCTTTGAGCTACACCATTAACATAAATGCTATGGCCGTTATAATTAATGTTTCCATTGTTTACAAGTGAAGTAACATAACTGTCACCAGTTAAAGTCCAAGTTGAACCTTCATTAATAATTACACTTGTATTTCCTGTAGAGTTAATTGCACCTTCAAAAGTAGTTTTGTTCAATGTTAAATTAAGAGAACTGATTTCATCAACAGTAATATTACCGTTTAAATTACATTCTATAATGTTGAATGTTAAATCCCCACCATTGGATCCGACATTTCCCCATTGGTTTTGACCTGAAATATCGGCTAAAATGCCACTACCAAAATTAAGTCTTGTGGATTCCAGATTAATGACGGCACGGGTATTAGTTACATGAAACATTGGGGCTTGAATGTAATAACTGGAGTTGGAATCAATGGATAATTCACAATCAGAACAATTGAAAGTAGCTGTTCCAACATCAGCATCCCCACTCATACTTTGATAGATGAATATTCCACCTAAATCAACATAATTATCTCCATCTTTACGGTTACCTTCTGCAAAACAATTAAATGATGAACCATGCATTGTAATTGAGTTTTTACCTTCAATACAAGCTATTTGGGATACATAAGCAGTACCTCTTGAATTTTCAATATTGATGTTTCCGGTTGAGTAGATAATAGGTGAACCTCTTCCGGATTCCTTACTGACACCAGTATTGAGATGGGAGTTCGTAACATTAATTGTTCCTTCTCCACGGTCAGTAGCAACAGCAGCACAGCTATTACCATTAGTGTTAATTACAATATTATTTGCATTGATAATGCCGCCAAAAGTAGCATCAAGACCACGGGATTTATCCTGATAAGTGGTAATTTCAACGTTTTCAATATTAGCCACAGCACTATCATTCACTTGAGAAGTACTGATGCTGGGTTCCGGTGGTCCTCCAGGGGGTGTTTGGCCTTCACCTCCGCCTTGTTGAGATTCACCTGCTGAATTTGTTACAAAAACACCATTAGATCCTGTTGAATTGGTAACAATTTGACAACTTCCAATATCAAGATGTGCTGAGTTTCTAACTAAAACAGCTGAATTAACACCATAAAAATCACAAGCATCACCTTGGGTTTGCGTATCGCCAGTTTTATTGATAATTGAATTGGCAAGAGTTAATACTGATGAATTAGTAGCTAAAACACTATTGTTATCAGATATATTACTTTCATATAATCCGTTTTCTAAATTTTGACTTCCACCATCAACAACTAAATTTCCACGATTTTCCAAAGCACTTGCATCTAAATTAGTTGAAACTCCAGGAGTATTTGACAATGTGAATATATAAACACCTGAAATTATAACTGCAATAGCAACAATTGCAATTACGATATAATTAATTTTGTCCATATCAATACTTTTGTTTTAATTACTTTTTAAATTAGTGATGTTTTTCATAATACTTTATAAAAATTTCGTATGGTTAATTTATATTTCGATAATCTCAACATTAGAAAAAACATTTTTAAGCTTATTTTTAAATTCATCAATTTGTAAATCATTTACCTGTTCTGTATAAAATTCTTTATTTAAAATTTCGTATTTTCTTTTAGCTAAATTGTGAAGTTTAAAAATCTCTATTTTTTTAGGAGGGTATTTTTTAATTAAATCACAAATTTCTAATGTGTCCTCTATACTGTATTTTGTTACAGGTATTCTGAAAGTAACTTTATTTAAATCTAGGAACTCTAAATTTGATAAAAATACATTAATGTTTCCACCTAAAACATGTTTTGTATTTTCTGGATTTAACATTTTAATATCAACAATAAGTTCGTCTGCATATTCATTAGCTATTTTTACTAAGTTTCCATCTACAAATAATGCAGTTTCAAAACAAATATTAATATTTAATTTTTTTAACAGAGGTTCTAAGTCTTTAATTTGTAAGAGAGCTTCACCACCTGAAAATGTAACTCCGCCTCCGGTTTTGTAATATGGCTCATCTTTTAGGATTTCAGATTCTAATTCATTAAGTGATATATATCTACCAAAACCATTTTCTATTTTTGATGATATGCATTCTGGATTTGCACACCACGGACATTTTAAATTACAACCTTTTAAGAAAACTGTTGTTCTAATGCCCGCTCCATCATGTAAACTGAAATGTTGTATATCAGTGATTTTTACCTTCATTTTCCAATGCTCTTTTAATTAATACATCTTGATAATCTTTTGGCAAATCTTTAAAATATGAACTGAATCCCCAAACACGAACAATTAAATTAGGATATTCATCAGGATTTCTTTGTGCATTGATTAAAGTTTCAGAATCAATTACATTAAGCTGCATTTGAAAAACACCCATATATAAACTAATTTTTAAGAAATCTTTGAATTTAGAAAAGTTTTTATTAATAAAATCAGGTGTTATCATAAAGTCAACAACATTACCATTAAACCTTGATTCAGTGTAGTTTAATTTAGATGCAAATCTCATCAATTCAGTGTAATCCCTGTTATCTTCATTAGAAATATGCACATTAAACGGCTCTGAATTTTTTCTTCCATCAAAAGATGCTTTAATATTAGGAGATTTGGCAATATATGAAGGAGCACTTAATCCAAATTTAAATTTAGCACCAAATTTATTAGTTCTTGATTTAAAAATTTCATTAGTAAACTCAGTAATGTCATTAGTTAGATTAATAATATCCGGACAATCCATTCCAAATTTAGCTTGACTTTTTAAAAGTTTTATAATATCTTCATCCTTAAAATTATTCTTTCTTAAATTATTTAACTCCCCTAAAGTGAATAGCTTATCTTCAAAAACAAGTTTTTTAACATTATATAAACTATTAACAGTATTTGAAAGTGAAACTGAAGTCAAACCATAATTATTATAATGAGCTCCACCTTGTGAGAAATCTCTTTTATTTAAATTACAATCATCAATGAAAAGTGAAAGCAAAGGATCCATTTCCCAATCTTTAGAGTTAATTTCTGCAAGTAATTCATTCGTATAATTTAATAAATATTCTTTATATTTTAAGAAAAACTCATCAAAATCATCAAATTCACTTAAATCTTCATTATCCAATAAATCATTTAAAGGTTTAATAAATACCAAAGAATCAATATTATTTAATTCCAAACCTTTTCCAACAGGAGCAGGTTCCCAACAAGCAGAAACAACATAATTCTGCGCATGCTTTTCCTCATATCCAAAGTTAATTAAATCTGGAATAACCTGCTCATCATTAGATATCAACGGAGATCCAACACCAGTTGCCATTGTTTGAATAGCCAGATTAAACAAATCATCAGGAACATCATTCGCATATCTTAAAATTAATTTAGGATCAGGCAACTGCAAATCCCTAACAGCTTCCAGAAACAAATAAGTTAAATCATTAGTAAAATAGGAATCATTTGTCAAACCACCTAAAACAATAATTTGACCAGTATCCCCAATTAAAGAATTACTTTTATAAATATAATAACTGTGTCCAGCCTTTAAAAAGTCTTTAATTAATAATAAAGCTTCTTCTTTTGAGATAGAATCTGCACCATATATATCATTTAAAACATAATCCAGGCGCCCAAAACCATTTAGATTATGTCCGGTTTGCCATAATAGCTGATTGAAAAATAAAATTCTCTGCAAAGCTTCCTTAAAAGTTTCAACAGGTTTATATTTAATATTTTCAAAAAATTCAATGAATTCCTCTTTATCTTTTCTATTTGACCGGTCAATCTCAATAATAATCCTATCAATTAAAATTTCTATAGCTTCCAAGGCTTTTATTTGGTTTTGCGAATAATCATCAAAATCAAGGTAATTTTCTTTTAACTCATTTAAAGAAGTATTTAAAACTTTAGAATAATCAAGGGATAAATTGTCAGCAATCCTATGCTTGTAATTTACAGTTTTAAACTCATCAATTGTGAAAACAAAACCTGTTTCTGGAATAGTTATGTTAACATTTTCAAATAAATCCTTTAATTGCTGGCCTTTGGATTCATTTAAACTAGGAGTGTAAAAATTAGTGTAATTTTTAATTGAATAAATTAATGTATTTTTAAGATTTTTATTTTTCCAATTGTATTTTCTAGTAATTATAGAATAAATTAAGAATTTTTTAGTAAAATCATATTTTTCTAATTTAAAAAATACTGTTTTTGCAATATTCAAAAATTTTGTACTGGCAGATACCATAGAAATACTTCCTTTTATGAATATATACTTATTTTGATTATATAAAAATTATTATATAAAATAAATTATAAACATTAAATTTGATAATATGAGTAAACCAATATCAATTAGAATATTAAACTCTATATTTAAAATAATTAGCTTTTTTTTGCCTGTTAAAAAAAGGGTATTATTTTTAGGAAGCCCTAGAAGTGAAACATTAATGGAAAACACACAATTAGTTTATGATAAATTAAATTGTGAAAAAAAAATTATTATAAAAACATTACCTCACTCATTATTTGATATTGCATACATATCATTTTACATAATGGCATCAAAAGTGATAGTTTTAGACGATAGTTATCGTTATTTTGCTTATATTCCACTTAAAAACAAACAAAAATTAGTTCAAATATGGCATGG